>JAPPBA010000111.1 GCA_026705295.1 Candidatus Palauibacter australiensis | reverse complement strand
GGCCGACCTCGATCACGCGGCGCCCCACCTCGCGCCCTACGCCGACATAGAGCTTGAGCGTCTTCACACCCCACGCCACCATGTCCGCCACGAAGGGGTCCACGTCGGCGGGCGTCGCCAGGTACCAGCCGACGTCCGGATGCCAGGGTGGGTTGCCGTCGATGAGAAAGCTGCACCGGAAGACGTTGGGAGAGATCTCCGGGTGGTCGTCCGCGTAGCGCTCGATGAGGCGCTGGGCCGGGACGTTGTCTCCCGTGCTCCGGATCGAGGTCACCCCGTGCCCAAGGTAGAAGGGCAGGACTTCGTCGCCGGTCATGTGCGACTGGTAGAGGATGTGGGTGATGTGAACGTGCGCGTCGATGAGACCGGGGAGGACGAAGAGGCCCGCGCCGTCGATGCGCGCCGCGCCCGCGGCCGCGTCGGAATCGGCGTTCAGTTCGGTCGCCGGGGCGACGGCTTCGATGCGGCCGGCCCGGACGAGGACGCTCGTCTCCGGGCGCATGGCGGCGGCCCGGACATCGAAGACGCTGGCCCCGTCGATGAGCAACGCGCGATCCGATACCTGGTCGGCCGCGTCACCGATCCCCGACGCCCGGTCCTGCCTGCCGCAGCCGAGAGCGAGCCCGGCGCCGGTCAGCGCGGCGCCGCGCATGAAGTCACGGCGGTCGATGGCGGCCACGGGCGGCTACGCGGAGATGCAGCGGTACACGAGCGTCATTTCTGAGGATCGTCCGCGGCCCTCGGCGGCGTCAAGCACTGCGCCGTTCACGGGGCGTTGATAGCGCGTTGCGTTCGCGGCGCTAGGTTGTGGCCATGCCCGCTCCTTCCGCCCGCTTCATCGTCTCCCCAACCGCCGCCGTGCGCGTTGACGCCGCCCGGAAATGGCTCGGAGCGCAACCCTCCGCGGAAGGCGTGACGGTCGTCGGCGAGACGCTGTCCGGGCCGCACGAACTGCTCCTGCGCGGGACGCTCACGGCGGGGGCCGCGATGGGCTGGCGCCGCACCACGATACCCCTCCTGGCCCGCGACGTCGCGCTCTCGCGGCTCGCTGCCGACGGAAGGGCAATCGGAGATGCGGTGGCGCGCGATGCCATCGCGGCGCGAGCGCTGGCGGGGCTCGATCGGCGGAAACTCGGCCGCTTGGCGGCGGTGTCGGACACGCCCGGCTTCCTTCGCGCCGTGGGAGGAGCCGTGGACGCCCTTCGCATGGCGGGCGTCACTCCGTCCGTGGTCGCTACCGTCGATGCGGATCTCGCCGCCTTCTACGAAGCGGTCGAGGCGCAATGGAGGACGGCGGGGCTGGTGGATCGAGCCGGCGTATTCAAGGCCGCGCGGTCTGCACTCCGCGACCCGGGCGCCCGGCAGGGCATCGTGGACGACCGGCTCCTGATGCTGGACGCCCGGATCCGGACGGAACTGGAGGGGCGGTTCGTCGCGGCGCTCATCGAGCGAGGCTGCGACTTGCTCGCGACCGTGCCCGAGGGGGATGACCGCACACTGCGGGCGCTGGAAGAAGCGGGTGCGCGCCCCTCCGATCCGTCCCGGATCGATGGGGCCGCCGCGGGGGCGATCGAACGGCTTCACGCGCACCTCTTCGGCCCGGCGCCGTCCGTATCCGCCGCGGACGATGCCGTGACCGTGTTCTCCGCTCCCGGAGAGGGGCGTGAAGCGGTGGAGATTGCCCGGCGGCTCACCTCCCTCGCCGAGGCCGGAACGCCCTTCGACCGCTGTGCGATCCTCCTCCGGCAGCCCGAAGACTATCGGCCATACCTGGAGGAAGCTCTCAATCGTGCCGGAATCCGCCCCTGGTTCGCGCGCGGTGTCCGGCGCCCGGATCCGGCGGGCCGCGCCTTTCTGGCCCTCCTCCGTTGCCGGACCGAAGACTACTCGGCGCTTCGCTTCTCGGAGTACGTCTCGATCGGCGAGGTGCCGGACGAGGGAGAGGACCCGCAACGGGTGCCGCGACGCTGGGAGCAACTGCTCGTCGAAGCGGCCGTCGTCGGCGGCCTGGAGCGCTGGGAGCGGCGACTCGATGGTCTCGCCGCCGAACTCGAGTTCAAGCGCGCCGCGCTGGAGGCGGAGAACGGCGAAGACCCGCGTCTCGCGCGGATCGATGGGAGGCGCGCCAACCTTGCCTCCCTCCGGGCATATGCGCTGCCCTTGCTGTCGGAGCTGTCCGAGCTGCCCGCCGAGGCTCGCTGGGAGCGCTGGCTGGCGGCGCTGAACGCTCTCGCCGTCCGTTCGCTTCGGCGGCCCGGCAACGTGCTCGCCGCCCTGTCCGACCTCACGCCGATGGGGCCTCTGGGTCCGGTCGAGCTGGACGAGGTTCTGCGCGTGCTCGCGCCCCGGCTCCTGGAGGTCCCCGAAAGTCCGCCCGCGAGCCGCTACGGCCGCGTGTTCGTCGGGCCCATCGATGCGTCACGGGGGCTCGCCTTCGATGTCGTGTTCGTCCCCGGCATGGCCGAGCGCCTGTTTCCTCCCAAGATCGGGGAAGACCCGATCCTGCTCGACGAGATGCGCCAGCGGCTGGCCCCAGACCGTCTCCGGACGAACCGCGACCGCGTGCGGCAGGAGCGGCTCGCCTTCAGACTCGCGGTCGGAGCGGCGCGGAAGCAGGTCGTCCTCTCCTACCCGCGCATCGACGCCATGAAGACCCGGCCCCGGGTCCCCTCCTTCTACGCGCTCGAGGCGATTCGCGCCGCGGAGGGCCGGCTGCCCGGGTTTGAGGAACTCAAGCGGCGGGCGGAGGAAGTCTCCGATGCGCGGATCGGGTGGCCGGCGCCGAAGTCCCGCGCCCACGCGATCGACGAAGCCGAGTACGACCTCGCGGTGCTCGACGAACTCGACAGGCACGATCTCCGTGGAGAACGCGCGGTGAAGGCCGCCGGTCATCTCCTCCACTCGAACCCCCATCTCGCACGTGCCCTCCGCTTCCGCGCCTATCGCTGGGAGGTACCGCGCTGGACGTGGGCGGACGGACTCGTTCAGCTCTCGGAGCGGGCCGCGGAAGCGCTGGCGGAGCAGTCGCCCGGCGCGCGTCCCTACTCGGCGACGGCGCTGCAGCACTTCGCGGCATGCCCGTACCGTTTCTATCTCCAGGCGATTCAGGGCCTGCGGCCGCGCGAGACCCCGGTCGGGATCGAGGCGCTCGACCCGCTGCAGCGCGGTTCCCTCGTGCACCAGGTCCAGTTCGAACTCCTGACCCGCCTCCAGGCCGAAAGCACGCAGGAGCGGCCCCTCCTCCCCGTCGGGCCGGAGAACGACGCGCGGGTATCCGAACTCCTCGAGGAGGTGCTCGACAAGGTGGCGGGGGACTTCCGCGACCGCCTCGTGCCGGCGATCGACCGGGTCTGGGACGACGGCATCGAAACGATCCGACAGGACCTGCGGGAGTGGCTGCAGCGCGAGAGCGACAGCCGGTCACCCTTCGAGCCGTGGCGCTTCGAACTTTCCTTCGGGCTCCCCCGGGATCCCAACCGCGACGCGCACTCCGTGGCGGAGCCCGTCGACCTGGCCGTCGGACTGAAGCTCCGTGGCGCCATCGACCTCATCGAACGGACGCCGGCCGGCGTCATGCGGGTCACAGACCACAAGACGGGCCGGCATCGGGCAAAGGCGGGAGCGACGATTCAGGGAGGTGAACTCTTGCAGCCGGTCCTCTATGCGCTCGCCGCGCAGACGCTGTTCCCGGCACAGCAGGTGGAATCGGGCCGGCTCTACTACTGCACGGCGGATGGCGAGTTCCGGGACCACGTCGTGCCGCTCGACGACCGGGCGCTCCAGGCGGCCGGGCTCCTGAGCGAGATCGTGAGCGGGGCCTTCGAGGCCGGGAGTTTCCCGGCGCTTCCGCGGGAGGACGCCTGCCGCTGGTGCGACTACCGGCAGGTCTGCGGGCCCGACGAGGAACGCCGTACCCGGCGCAAGCCTCCGCCGGTCGATCTGCGGCGCCTGAGGGAGTACCCGTGACCCGGCCCGGCAGACTCGCCGACCAGGAGGCCCGCGACGCGATCCGGCAGGATCTCGACGACACGCTATTCGTCGAGGCGGCGGCGGGGACGGGGAAGACGACGGCGCTCACGGACCGGATCGTCGAGGTGCTGAGACGCGGTCTCGGCACGCTGGAGGACATCGTCGCCGTCACCTTCACCGAAAAGGCAGCCGGCGAAATGAAGCTCCGGCTGCGGGCGGCCATCGAGGAGGCCCGGATGGCAGAGGAAGACGGGGGCGCCCGTGCGCGTCTCTCGCGTGCGCTCGGCCACCTGGAACTCGCCCACATCGGCACGATCCACGGCTTCTGCGCCGATCTGCTGCGCGAGCGGCCGATCGAGGCCGGCGTCGATCCGGCGTTCCGGGTCGCGCCGGATGACGAAGCCGGACGTCTCCTCGATGGCGCCTTCGAGGGCTGGTTCGAGGGCGCGCTGGCGGACCCCGGTCCCGGCGTGAGGAGGGCGTTGCGCCGCCGCGATCGGCGGAATTCGGGCGGTCCGCGCGCGGCGCTGCGGGCGGCGGCCGGCAGTCTCGTGGACCAGCGCGACTTCGATGCGCCGTGGTCCAGACCCGAGTGGGACCGGGAGGCCGAACTCGACCGTGCGCTCGACCTGCTGCGGGAACTCGCCGACTTCGCCCCGCTGGCCTCCCGCCCGGAGGACTATCTGACGCAGAACCTGCGCAACATCGAACGCGGCGTGCGGGAGATCGAACGGCGGGAGGAGACGCGCGGGCGCGATCATGACTACCTGGAAGCCTGGTTGCGGTCCTTCGTGGGCGCGCGCTGGCGCGGCTGGTTCTGGCGAGGCTTCCGCTCGCGGGATTTCGGCGGCGGACTCGCGAAGGCCGATGTCGTCGCACGCCGGGACGAGGTCCGGGCGGAGGTCGAGGGGATCCTGCAGACGGCGGACGCGGATCTGGCGGCCCATCTCCGGGACGAACTCTGGCCCGTGACGGAGCGGTACGAGAGGGCCAAACGGCGCGATGGTTGCCTCGATTTCGTGGACCTCCTGCTCCGGGCGCGCGATCTTCTGCGCGACAGGGCGGAGATCCGGGCGCACTACCGCCAACGCTTCACGCGTTTTTTCGTCGACGAATTCCAGGACACCGATCCGCTGCAGGTCGAGATCCTGCTCCTCCTGTGCGGCGAGGACCCGGAGGAGACGCGGCCGGAGCGCATCGTGCCTGCGAGCGGCAAGCTCTTCGTCGTCGGCGACCCGAAGCAGTCGATCTACCGCTTCCGCCGGGCGGACGTGATGCTGTACGAGAAGACCAAGCGCCGCCTGGAGGACGCGGGTGCCCGGGTGCTGCACCTGTCCACGAGCTTCCGGTCGCAGCCGCGGCTGCAGGCCGCCGTGAACGGGGCGTTCGAGGCACGCATGAAGGCGAGCGAGGACGGCAGCCAGGCGGCGTACGTGCCGCTCGCGCCCTTCCGCGCCGATACCGGGAGCCAGCCCGCCGTCATCGCCCTGCCGGTCCCGAAGCCGTACGGACGCTTCGGAAAGATCCGGGGAATCGAGATCGAGGAATCCCTCCCCGTGGCGGTCGGAGAGATGGTGCGCTGGCTGGTCCGCGAGTCGGGATGGGTCGTGACGGAGCGGGAGCGTCCGGAGGCTCCGGTCCCGGTCGAAGCCCGCCACATCTGCCTCCTCTTCCGTCGCTTTCAGAAGTGGGGAGAGGATGTGACGCGCCCCTATGTACGTGCACTCGAGGCCCGCGCCGTTCCTCATGTGCTGGTCGGTGGCCGCTCGTACCACGATCGCGAGGAGGTGCTTGCCGTCCGGAATGCGCTGACGGCCATCGAGTGGCCTGACGACCGGCTGGCAGTCTACGCCGCCCTCCGCGGTCCGCTCTTCTCGCTCGGCGACCGCTCCCTGTTCGAGTTCCGCGTCGACGTGGGTCCGCTGCATCCGCTCGCCGGGTGGGGGCCGGATGGCGAAATCGGCGGGAACGAACGAAAGGAGGACGGGACGGCGCTGAAGCCCGAACTGCGGGACGTGGCGACGGTGCTCGGGCTCCTCGGCGACCTCCACCGGCATCGGAACCGGCGTCCCATCCCGGAGACGGTCCGGCGCCTGCTCTCGGCCGCGCGCGCCCACGCGGGCATCGCGATCTGGCCGACGGGCGAACAGGCGCTGGCCAACGTCCTCCGGCTCGTCGACCGGGCGCGCGCGTTCGAGCGCCGCGGTAGCCCCTCCTTCCGGGCGTTTCTCGACCGCCTCGACGACGAGGCCGAACGCGGGCAGTCCGAGGAGGCGCCCATCGTGGAGGAGGGGACGGAGGGCGTGCGGATGATGACGGTACACAAGGCCAAGGGCCTCGAATTCCCGGTCGTCATCCTGGCGGACATGACCTGCCCCGCGGCGCACGAGCCGCCGTCGCACCACATGGACGCCCCGCGACGCCTCTGGGCCCAGCGCCTCTGCGGCGCCACGCCGCGCGACATCCTGGACAACGCCGAGGTCGAGCGGCGCCGGGAGATGGCCGAGGCGGACCGACTCGCGTACGTCGCGGCCACGCGGGCGCGCGATCTGCTCGTGGTGCCCGCCCTGGGCGACGGTCGAGACGGCCTCGGGGGCTTCTCCGGGGAAGACGGCGAATGGTGGCTCGAGTCGCTGAATCCCGCGATATATCCGCCACGCGGCGCTCGGCGTCGACCGTCCTCCGCCGAGGGTCTGGGCGCTCCGGCTTTCCGCGATGAGTCCGTCCTGGATCGTCCGGACAGGAAGGGCGGCCAGCGCCCCGCTCCCGGCGACTCGGTCGCGCCGGGGCTGCATATCGCCGCAGCGGGCACGGACGTCGTGTGGTGGGATCCCGCCGCGCTCGATCTCGACGCGGATCCACGCGCCGGCGATCGCCAGCGCCGATTGCTTGAGGTCGAGAGGGAAGAGCAACCCAGTCTGGATGTCGAGGCGGGGCGCGGCGCGCACCGGGAGTGGCAGGCGTCCCGCGCCGCGAGGTTGAAGGCCGGGGGACGTCGGACGATGTCTGTGACAACGGCCCGGGCGATCGCGCGCCGCGCCGCCGAAGCGTCCGAAGCCGGCGACCCGCCCCGCTCCGACCCGCGAGTCGCGTGGATCGAGGTGCCGCGGCCGGAAGCCGAGCGGTCGGACGGGGCGGGGCGTCCGGGTGGCGAGCGGTTCGGCGACCTCGTCCACCGCATACTCGCCACGGTGCCCCTCGACACGGATACCGGCGCGGTCGAAGGGCTGGCCGGAACGCTCGGTCGCGCGCTGGGAAGTCCCGAGCCCGAAATCGTCGCGGCGGCGGCTCTGGCGGCGCGCGTGCTGGAGCACGAAGTGCTCGACCGGGCGCGGGCCGCCCTGGCCTCGGGACCCGGCGCGGTCCGTCGCGAGGTCCCCGTCTTCTACGCGGGTGAAACCGTCGGGCCGGACGGAGAGCAGAACCGGGAGGGGGGCGCGGGCATCGTGGAGGGGGTCGCGGACCTCGCCTTCCGCGAGCTTACCGGATCCGGCCCCCGGTGGACGGTGGTCGACTACAAGACGGACCGGCGTCCCGCCGCTGCGCGCACCGAATACGAGGCGCAGGTCGCCTGCTACGTCGAAGCCATCGAGCGGGCCAGCGGGGAACCGACCCGAGGGATCGTGCTGGCGTTGTAGTGACGGAGGTAGTGTCGCAGTTAGGCGCCGTACTTCCGGCGATGGAGTTCGGCGGCCCGGTCGGACCACTCCTTGAGCCGGATCCGCGCGCCGAGCCCCCTTCCGAGAGTGTCGAGGTCGTCGGAGGTCCACCGGGCGAGATCGAGGTACGTTCGGTAGCCCATCTCGTTCAGTCGCGCCTCGAAGGTGGGGCCGATCCCCTTGATGCGCGTCAGATCGTCGCCCTCGCGAGATGCCCGCGCGCCCACACTTTCCGCCGGCAGGGGACGTGCGTTGCGCCTGCGACCCGTTCGCGTCCGCGGGAAGCCGGCGCGCCGGGCCGGGGCCACCATCCCGCCCCCCTCGGGATCGAGTTTCGAGAGGCGGGTGTAGAGGCTGTCCCGCTCGGCCTCGATCTTCCGTCGTGCGGCCTCGGATTCGAGCCGCGCACGCTCCAGCACCCGCCGTGCGTCCTCTTCGATGGCGGACAGACGGTTGTCGAACCGACGCTTGAGCGTCAGCTCTCTTCCGGCGATCTGTCGGCCACGGATCCACCAGCCGACGAGAAAACCCGCCAGTGCGGCCAGCATCAGCCCCAGAACGACGATCGGGGTCAGGATATCCATCATCTTCGATCGGACTCCGGGTTCCGGCGTACTCCCGCCGCGAGGTGACGCGGAAGGGGAACCCAATGTAGGGTGACGGAGGGTGCCGCCCAACCCCGGCGCAACCGGGAATAGGAACGGAGTCAGCCGACCGAAGGAGAGTGTGATCGAGATCCCGCTGACGGGACGGTTCAACCGGATCATGTCCGCCCGGGACGTTGCCACGGCTTCCGGGTGCGTGCTCGGGACGTCTCGCGAGGGACGGCCCGTCCGGGGTTTCCGCTTCGGGCGCGGGCCCGAGGCCGTGAGCCTGCTCGGCGGTTGCCACGCCGACGAACCGGTGGGGCCGCGCCTTCTGCGTCGTCTCGCCGGCTACCTGGCGGGACTCGACGCGGAGGATCCGATGCTCACCCGCCATCAGTGGTGGATCATCCCGCACATCAATCCGGACGGCGAGCGCCGCAACGCCCCGTGGCAGGATCCCGACGCGGACGCCTACGATCTCGGGCGATACCTGGCGGGCAAGGTGCGGGAACTGCCCGGCGACGACATCGAATTCGGCTTCCCCCGCGACGACGCCGATCCAGGCGCGCGGCCAGAGAACCGCGCGGCCTACGACTGGTGGCGCACCTGCGATCGACCGTTCGCGCTGCACGCCTCCCTGCACGGCATGGGGTTCGCCGCGGGTCCCTTTTTCCTCATCGATCGCGCCTGGGAAAACCGGTGCGAAGCGCTCAAGGCCTCCTGTCGTCGACGCGCACGGGCGCTCGGTTACGCGCTGCACGATGTCGAGCGTCACGGGGAGAAGGGTTTCTTCCGCTTCGAACGGGGGTTCGCCTCGCGGCCCGACTCGAAACGCATGGCCGCCCACTTTGAAGCCCTGGGCGACTCCGCGACGGCGTCGCGCTTCTGGCCGAGTTCGATGGAAGCGGTGCGCTCCTTCGGCCACGACACGCTCACGCTCGTGTCGGAGATGCCGCTCTTCATCCTCCCCGGCGTGGGAGACAGGCCGGGCCCGCCGGACCCGGTCGCCGAACGCTGGAAGAGACGGCTCGACGGTTGGAGACACGAGCTGTCCGCGGGGGCCGCGCCAGACGCGATCTCCGCCGACGCGAGGAAGAGCGGACTGGTCCCGATGCCGGTGCGCGACCAGATGATGCTGCAATGGACGTTCATCGCCGCAGGATTGCGTCAAACGCGCGCTTCGGCGTCGTGACCGCCACGGACGACCCGGCGGCCGGCTTGCCCATGGTGCGGCGGGCGAACAAGGTGGGCAGCGTGAACAGGCGACTTCTATTCGCAACCCTCGCGGCGGCCGGCTGCAGCGACCTTGCATCGCAACCCGAGCGGGTTCCGGGAGCGCTCGAGCTTCTCCCGGCCGATGCCATCGTCCTCGAGGGCGAAACTGTCCGGTATCGGTTTCGGGTACTGGACGAGAGTGGTGCGGCCTTCAGCAGCATTCCCGCCTGGGCGCCGCCGCGCTGGTCCGTGTCCGATCCGTCCATCGCCTCAGTCAGCGCGGACGGGGAGGTCATCGGCCTCGAGGGGGGGTACGAAACGCGGGTTGCCGCGGAGGTGGCGAGCCTGCAGGCCGGCGCCTGGGTGAGGGTGAACCCCCGGAGCGTCACGATCGAAGCGGCCGCCGTGCATCTGACGCAGGCGGTGCAGACGCTGGGAGGGGACATCCCTCTGATTGCGGGCCGTTCAGCGCTCCTGCGAGTGTTCGTCACAGGTGACAAGACGAGCTTCTATCGTCCCCGTCCGCTCGCGACCTTCTATGAAGACGGTGCCGCGATCCACGCGATGCGCCTGGATCCCGCGGCCGACCGGATCCCTGTGGAGCCCGACGAGGGGAAACTCGACCGATCCTTCAACGGGGTCGTTCCGGGTGAGGTCCTGAGGCCCGGGGTCGAACTGGTCGTGGAGCTGGATCCGGACGGCCTCGTGCCGGCGGCCCAGGGAAGCGACCGGCGCGTGCCGGCCGAAGGACGCATGAGGCTGGATGTGCTGACCGTTCCGCCAATGCATCTGACGGTGGTACCGGTGTTGCACTCCGCGGATGCGGAGACCGCCCTGGCCTGGGTCAACGGGATGACGGAGACGAGCGCCGGGATCGCGTTCGTCCGTTCCATACTCCCGATCGGCGAACTGGAACTCACGCTACACGAGCCGTACCACACGACAGCGGACCTGAAGACGGCGGAAGGCTGGCTGGAGCTCTTGCGCGAGATCAGCGTGCTCCGGCTCACGGAACGACGGCGGGACTATTACTATGCCGCCCTCGCAGCGCCTCCGGATGCCCCGTTCAAGGGACTGGGCTATATCGGGCGGCCGATCGGCGTGGGCATACTCGATCTCGACACCTTCGCCCACGAACTCGGGCACAACATGGGGCTGCGGCATGCACCGTGCGGCCTGGCCCTGAACCCCGATCCGGACTTCCCGTACGAGGACGGCTCCATCGGCGTCTTCGGGTACGAGACGCGGCGCGGGGACACGCGAATGGTCGATCCGGCCGAGTATTGGGACCTGATGACGTACTGCGACCCGAGTTGGATCAGCGACTATCACTTCGTCAAGGCCATGGAGTTCCGGCGGGAGCACGAATCGCTGATCCTGCGGAGCGTCGAGCCCGAACCGACGCTGCTCCTCTGGGGGAATGCCGGCGCCGGGGACCTCCTGCTCGAGCCCGCCTTCGTCATCGACGCGCCCGCGACGACACCGACCGGCGAGGGTCCATATCGCCTGGAAGGGCTCGACGCGGCGGGCCGGTCCCTGTTTTCCTTCTCCTTCACGCCGGACGAACTGGAGTACGGCGGTGGACAGTTCGCCTTCGCGATTCCCTGGGAGAGCCGCTGGGGCGGTCCCGGTGGACTGAATCGGGTCGAACTCTCCGGTCCGGATGGCGCCGTCGCGATCCGACGCTCCGGGGGGCGCGCGACAGCCCTGGCTCTGGACCCGGGCACGCGCCGTCTGCGCGGCATCCTGCGCGACCCCGGGAAGGTGCCTCCGTGGGCGGAGGGGTTGGACCTCATGGTCAGCGACGGAGTCCCGCGCGAGGGGACCCCGCGGCCGCGGCAATGAACGGCCCGCGGCGCCGCGCCGCCTTCGTCCTGGCGCTGATGATGGCCGCAGGCACGCCGATCGTCGGGCGCGCCGCCGCGCAGACCTCCGTGGAGGTGCGGAGCGGCCTCGCCGTGGGGAATCACACGTCCACTGCGGCGGCTCTCGAATGGGCTCCTGCCCTCTCGTACGAAATCCGGATTGCGCGACGGCTGCGCCCACGGGTCGCCGTCTCCGCGGGGTATGTCCGTACCGCCTTCGGCTGCAGGGAGGGGTTCTGCCGCGGGAGAGAGCCGACGGTCACCGGCAACCACGCCGCCCTCGGCGTGGAGCTGTCGCGAGGCTGGCTGTGGGGCCGGGTCGGCGTCCTCTACGGCACGACGCGCGTCGGGACCGAAGGCGAGAGCCCGCGGGCGGGCCCCGGTCTGGAGGCGGGCGCAGGACTCCGCCTTCGCCTCGGCCGGGCACGCATCGGGCCGGGCCTGTCCTGGCGGCGCATGTCGGCCGACACCCCGTCGAGTACCGACCATGCCATGGCGCTCGGCTTCGATCTGGGCGTCGTATTCGAATTCGACTAGTGTCAACACCACGCTAGCTTCGCTTGCCCCACAGGTCCCGGAGGCTCGGATGCGCCGCCCACACAGCCGGTCCCGCGCCCCGCGTCGCCGCTTCCACGCGACGGCAGCCTTCTCGCTCCTGCTCTCGGTCGCGTGCGGGGCGCCCGGAGATTCGGCTCCCGGCGGGGGCTCGGCGGCGGCACTCGACCTCACGCTCGACAACATCCACCGCCACAACACGGGCGTGCGGGGCGTCTCGATCTCGCCGGACGGCCGTCACCTCGCGATCTCCGGCTCGGGGCCGGACGGTTCGGGGCTGTATGTCGCGGCGCGCGGCGAGGGAGGTGGCTTCGGGACGCCGCGCTTCTGGCTTCCGGGCTCGAATCCGGCTTGGGCCCCGGGCGGCGACCGGATCGCGTTTGCGACCGGCGGCCAGGTCCACGTCGCCGACGTCGGCGATGTCGAAGCGCGCCCGCTGATGGACCGCATGGAGGGTGTCCGGGCGCCGGCCTTCTCTCCGGACGGGCGGACGATCGCGTTCTACTCGACCGCGAGCGGCCACCAGGATATCTGGCTCGTGCCGGCCGACGGCTCGACTCCCCCGCGCCAGTTGACCGAGGCCGTCATGGCCCTCGACGATCCGCGTTTCGCGCCCGCCTGGCGACCGGGCGGCCGCGAGATCCTGTACGTGTCGAACGCCTCCGACTACTGGCACGACGACCTCTGGCTCGTCGACGTCGAGACCGGAGATCGCCGGCAGCTCACCCGCACGCTGATGGCGATGTCCACCCCCGTGTGGTCGCCGGAGGGGGACCGGATCGCCGTGTTCGGCACGGCGAAGGACGAATACTGGTACGAGGATCTCTCCTACATCTACGTGATCGAAGACCTGGAGGTGGGCGACGGGGCGTCGGAGCGCATCGTGGACATGCAGGTCTACGCGACGGATGCGGCGATGCGGCACGCCCCGTCGTGGTCGGCGGATGGCGCGTTCATCCACTTCCCCTACCTCGAACGCGGCACGGTCAACGTGTGGGCGGTGCCGGCCGCCGGCGGCGTGGCCACGCGCGTCACCCACATGGAGGGGACGATCTCGAGCGTCAGCCACACGCCGGGCGCCGGGATCCTCGCCTTCGTCCGCTCGTCGCCGACGCGCGGAGGAGAAGCGTACGCTCTCGACCTCCTCGGTGGCGTCCCGGAGCGGCTCACCTCGTTCTCACCGTCCTGGCGGTCCGTCGCCGCGCCCCGCGAAATCGCCTTCCCGAGCTTCGACGGACTCCGCATCCAGGGCTTCCTCTACGACCCGCCGCAACGGGCGGCAGGGGCCGCCTGCCCGGCGCTCGTCCAGGTCCACGGGGGCGGGACGAACTCCTACCAGAGGGGCTTGAACCTCACCGAACAGTACCTCGCCTCGAAGGGGTTCGTGGTCCTTGCGATCAACTACCGTGGCGGTTCGGGCTTTGGGCGCGAGTTCCAGGATCTGTCCGTCGAGGACTGGCTGTGGGACCAGGCGCGCGATGCGGGCGCGGCGGCCGATTTTCTGCGCAAGCTTCCCCATGTGAACGGGAAGGTGGGGATCTACGGCGGCAGCTATGGCGGGAGCATGTCGCTGTCGGCGATCAGTCTCACCCCGGAGAAGTTCGACGCGGCCGTCCCCATGCGGGGCGCCTACTCGAAGCTGAACACGCTCGAGTACACGGATCGGCTGGGGAAGATCTTCTCGGTCACGGGACACGGCGGCACGCCGGAGGAGCGTCCCGATACCTACGCCAAGAGCAACGTCGTGTCGCGCATCGCCGACATCACGGCACCGGTCCTTCTCATGCACGGGGAACTCGACCGCCGCGTGCCGATCCAGAACTTCGAGAACGCCGTGGCCGAGTTCGAGCGGCTCCGCAAGAGCCTTGAGGTGAAGACGTACCCGGACGAAGCGCACGGCTTCCGGAACCCGGACAATCGCGTCGACACCTGGTCGCGCCTGGAGGCGTTCTTCAACCGGCACCTCGGCGGCTGCGTCTCGGGCTGAAGAGCGCCGGTCCGGAAACCCGCATCGCCGGCCCCACGTAGGAAGTCACGGTGCGGGCGTCGCCCCGCCGGTCGAGGAATCCGGACGATGGTCTCGATGGACTGCCTGGGAGGACATACGTGAAGAACCCGCTAACCGCCGCCGTGTTGAGCTTTCTCGTACCGGGCGTGGGCCAGTGGTACAACGGCAAGTTCCTGCGCGGCCTCTTCTGGTTGCTGGTGACCCCGGGCCTGTGGCTCGGAACCGGCGGCACGCTGGGCTGGATCTGCCACATCGTGTCCGCGGTCACGGCGTACAGCTACGCGAACCGGCTGTACGTCCGCTGACCCCTGGCAGGCCGTGGCAAGACCCCGCATCGGCGTCGAGAGCGGGGAAGCGCAGCGAGGCTTCTGCCACGGCCTGTTAGGGCACGCGTTCGAAACGGCCGTAGTAGTCCATCTCGACGCCCGTCACGCGGGCGGTGTCGTCCAGCAGGAACGAGACACCGATCCGGACGTCGCCGAACCACACGTCGAAGCGGTCTACGTGCCAGTGCTCAAGCGGCATCCGCACGGGCCGTTCCCGGCCATCGAACTCGGCCACGAGCCGCAATTCGCCGACCGACTCGCCAACTCCGTTCGCCGCCCCGTTGCCGGACCCGTTGCGTTCGGCGCCCGCCGAGGCGGTCGCGGCCGGACGTTCGTGCACTCCGGGGGTCCCATCCCACCGGCCCAACCGTCCCTCGGCGGGCATGAGCGCCGGGATCGCTTCGTCCGTCAGCCGGATGCGCAACTCGCCGGCGTAGCCGTTGCGGTAGGTCCCGACGTAGGCGGCGAGCGGTACCGAGGGACCCTGGTCGAGCCGGGCCGCCTGCCGCGCCTCCTCGGCCTCGAAGGTCCGCCGGTTCCCCTCGGCGACGCTCCGCTCGAATTCCGCGTGCCAGTTGCGGTTCCGCAGCTCGTCCGTGCCCACGAAACGCGCCATCGCCCACTTCGTGAGCACCCACGGCAGCTCCGAGTTCCGGTTCGTCGTCGCCCACACGCCGAAGCCCTGTTCCGGCGCCAGCGCGATCGAGCAGTTGAACCCCAGCGCGTTCCCCCCGTGGCCCACGCCGGTGACGTCCCCGAACCTCCCCGTCGACCAGCCCATCGCGTACGCGCCCGGCCCCTCGAACGGCATCCAGCTGCTCGGGTTCCGTATCACGGTGTGCGGCGTATGCATGAGTTCGACGGATGACCGGGAGAGCGGCGGGTTCGGGTGCGTGCCGACGTGGAACCGCATCCACTCGGTGATCTCGTCCGCCGACGTGATCACGCCGCCCGAGGGCACGGTGACGTCCTCCGCGTACTGCCACGGCACGGGCTCCAGCGGCATTCCCGTGGTTGCCGCGTTTCCGATGAACCGCCGCTGGATGATCGCATGCGGCTCGGCGTGGTTCGGACTCGCGTTCGCGGGTGCCATGCGCGCCGTCGTCGTCGACATCCCCAGCGGACTCCAGAGCTTCTCCCGCGCGTAGGAGTCCCAGTCCGTCCCGGAGACGGTCTCCACCAGGTGGCCCGTGAGGACGAACATGTCGTTTGTGTACCCGTAACGGTCGCGGAACGCGTGGTCCGGATCGGTGTGGGGAATTCGCATGAGATAGTCGCGCCTGTCGGTGACCAGGGGGCGCAGCGGCTGATTGCTCCCGGTCCCGACACGGTGCGTCACGATGTCCCGCACGCGGATCTCGCGCGTCGTCCACGGGTCGTGGAGACGGAACCACGGGATGTGGTCCGTGATGCGGTCGTCCCAGCGCAGTTTCCCCTCTTCGACCAGCGAGGCGATGGTCGCGGCCCCGAACGCCTTCGAGCAGGAGCCAATGCTGAACAGCGTCCCTCCGTCCACCGGCGTGTCCCGACCCAGCTCGCGCACACCGTAGCCGGCGGACAGGTAGCGCTCGCCCTCGTACACGATGGCCAGCCCCAGCCCGGGCACTTCCCACCGCGCCATGGCGTCCTCGACCCACGCGTCGATCTCTTCGACGCTGGGTGGAGGCGGGAGCGACGACTGCGCCTGGGCGGATACCGCCGCTGGCAGCAACGCTGCTCCGAGGAACACCGTGGCCGGTATGCCGCGACGTCGCGGCGGCTGCATGTAAAGACGGTTCCTGAATGTCATCACGGCCTCCTGCTCAAGTCGCCGGCCTGTTCGCCCGGCGCTGTTCCCAAACACACTAGGGGAGTCCGAATACCCAGAGGACTCCGCCCGCGGCGGTCACGATTCGCTGCTCCCCGTCCACCTCGAACGACATGGGGTTGGTGCGGACGCCGGCGCCCGCCTGGAAGTCCCACAACGCCTCTCCCGTTTCCGCGTCGAGGGCGAAGATGTTGCCCTCGTTGCTTCCGCCGAAGACGAGGCCGCCTCGCGTAGCCATCACGCCGGCCCACGGGGGGGACAGGAGCGGGAACTCCCACCGCAGCTCCCCCGTGAGCGCGTCGAGCGCCTTCACGGCGCCGCTCGCCTCGTCGCCGGACAGCGCCTGCTCGCCGCCGCCGAGAAACGGCTGGCCGGGCTCGTATTCGACCTCGGCCTTGTAGTAGACGGCCCCCATGATCCGGGTCGCCTGGTAGAAGAGCCCCGTGTCCGGGCTGTACGAAGGGCTGAACCAGTTCGCCGCCCCCTGGAGGCTGGGCCAGACCAGGTTCCCTTCCTCCGTGGGCTCGGTGCCGGGAATTACGATCGGGCGGCCGTGCTCGTCGAGGCCCTCGGCCCACGTCTGCTTCGAGTACTCCAGGCCGTGCAGGAACTCGCCCGTCTCGCGGTCGAGCACGTAATAGAAGGCGTTCCGGTTCGCGGTCACGAGCAGCTTTCGGGGCTCGCCCTCCCATTCGGCGTCCACCAGCACCTGGATCTGATTCGCGTCCCAGTCGTGCGTGTCGTGCGGCGTGTACTGGAAGTACCACTGCATCTCGCCCGTGTCGGGATCGAGGGCGAGGATGGAATTCGTATACAGGTTGTCCCCGGGCCTCAGGTCCCCGTTCCAGTCGGGTGCGGGGTTGCCCGTCGGCCAGTACAGGAGATCGAGTTCCGGGTCGTAGGAGCCGGTGAGCCAGGTGGAGCCGCCACCGTGCTCCCAGCTGTCGCCACCCCACGTCTCGCTCCCCGGCTCGCCCGGCCGCGGGATCGTGAACGTGCGCCAGAGGAGAGTTCCGGTCTCGGGGTCGTAGGCGTCGACGAAGCCGTTCGCGCCGGCCTCCGCGCCCGACACGCCGAC
This sequence comes from Candidatus Palauibacter australiensis, assembly GCA_026705295.1. Classification (NCBI taxonomy): domain Bacteria; kingdom Pseudomonadati; phylum Gemmatimonadota; class Gemmatimonadia; order Candidatus Palauibacterales; family Candidatus Palauibacteraceae; genus Candidatus Palauibacter; species Candidatus Palauibacter australiensis. Next base: position 28,770 of record JAPPBA010000111.1, on the reverse strand, counting down.
GATGACTTTGCCGTCGAGTGCGAGCGGCGCTGTCGTGATCGAGAAGCCGAGGAAGTTGTCCGCGACGTCCACCTCCCAGCGGAGCGCGCCGGAGCCTGCGTCGAGCGCCACGAGGCGGGCGTCGAGCGTGCCCACGAACACCGTCTCGTCGAGGATGGCGACGCCACGGTTCACGCGCGGGAAGCCGATGTTCTTCGTCGAGGCGGGAACTTCCGCCGACCAGTGCCAGAGGCGGCGCCCGCTGCGCGCGTCGAGCGCGCTCACGTTGCTCGGCGGCTCCGTCACGTACATCACGCCGTCCACCACGACCGGCGTCGTCTCGATGAGCCCGCCGCTCATCTGGTAGGCCCAGATCACCTTGAGGTCGCCGACGTTGCCGCGATGGATCTCGTCGAGCGCGGAGAAGCGGTGCGAGGCGTAGTTGCCCGAGTACGTGAACCAGTTGTGCGGCTCGTCGTCCGCGTTCACGAGGCGCTCGAACGGTACCTGCGCGCCCACGCCCGCGACGGCGCCGCCGCACAGGAGAGCCGCCGCCGCGAGCGCGCCGGCCGCGACAGCCGAAGGAAGCCGTGGTCCAGGATTCACGATCCCTCCCCGAGGTCGGCGAGGAAGGCGACGAGATCGTCGATGTCCGCTTCCGTCATCTCCTCCACGGCGGGCATCAGGGAGTGATCGAACTGCTTCTCGAGTTCCACGAGATCTTCCTTGCGAAGCGAGACCGTGCGGCCGGAGATCGACCGCAACTGGATCGTGAAGGCATCCTCGTTCACGCGCATGCCCGTGATGACGCGGCCCTCGCGCGTGACCGCGCGGATCGGCAGGTATCCCCTGAACCCCCGCAGGATGCCTCGCCGCGAGACCGGCAGCTCCGAGTCGGGCGTCCGCAGAGACGCGTAGAGGTAGTCGACCCCGCGCCGCAGCCCGATGCCCGTGAGTTCGGGGCCGATCCCTGTCCCGCGGCCGTCGACGACGTGGCATGAGTAGCAGTCGCCGGCGGTGGCGAACACTTCCCGCCCGCGCGTGGCGTCACCCGAGACCTCCATGACGGCGTCCTGCCCCAGCGTGCGGACGTAGGCGGCCACGAGGTCGACCTCCAGATCCGACACCAGGTTGGACCTCGTCCCGGGCATGCCGGTACCGGGGATCCCGCTCCGGATCACCTGCACGAGCGACTCGTGGTCGGGCGCGCGGGGCAGGGTGGGGCGGGCCAGATTGGGCCCCTCGCCCCCGTGGCCGAGCATTCCGTGGCACCGGCCGCAGTGGGCCTGGTAGAACAGCTCGCCGCGCGCGAGACCGGCTTCGGTGACCTCGGGTTCATCCTGAGCCGCGGCGTGGCCGGGCACCGCAAGCACGCTCGCTGCCAGCGCGAGACCGCACAGACCCGGACGGGGCCGTCGCATGACCCTCCTCCTCCACAGGCGTTCGTTCATGCCGCTAATCAACGTAGCCGCCCGGCGGGCCCCTACGGAACCAGCGCCTCCGGCTCCAGGACCCACCGCCTGAGCCATTCCACGTTTCTCGACATGAGATCGCGCTGGAGACGCGGAGATCTAACCCCATGTGGTTGATCCGGATAAAGGACGAGCGTCGTCGGCGCTTTACCGATGGCGCGGACGGCCTCGAAGAACTGGATGCTCTGTTCCGCCGGTACCCTCTCGTCCCTCTCACCCACCTGGATCAGGAGCGGTGTCGTCACGTTTTCAACATGACGGTAGGCGGAGCGCTCCTCGTACAAGTCCCAGTCCTCCCACGGCTTCGGGCCCAGGTAGGTGTGGTAGAACTCGGGGATGTCCGTCTGGGAATACATGGAGATGAGGTCGTTCGCGCCGGCGCCCGCGCTCGCAGCCCTGAAGCGGTCGGTCTGCGTGATGCCCCAATAGGTGTGGTGCCCTCCGAAGCTCCATCCGCTCACGGCGAGCCGGTCGGGATCCGCGATCCCGCGCTCGACCATGGCGTCCACGCCGGAGTCGATGTCGACCCAATCCCGGCCGGAGATGTCGCCGCGGTTGAGACCGCGAAAGCGCTCCCCGTAGCCGCTCGACCCCCGGTAGTTCGGCTGCAGGACGGCGAAGCCCATGCCCGCGTAGACCTGTACCGGGTAAGCGCCACGCGTCGCGTTGAAGCGGTCGGATGAGATGCCGGACGGCCCCCCGTGGATCACGAGGACCATCGGGACGCGGTCCCCCTCCTCGTACCCGACGGGAAGGGTGAGAACGCCTTCGATGTCCTCGCCTCCGGCGCGCGAAGGCCACGACTCGACCCGCTGTTCGCCGAGCGCGAGGTCGGCCACCTGCGGATTCAGGTCGGTCAGGCGCTCGGGGCGAAAGGAATCCATCGGAGTGATGAAGAGGTCCGGCGGCGCCATGCCGTCCTCGGCGGTGAACGCGAGCCAGCGCCCGTCCGCCGACGCGGAGGCGCCGGAGTAGTAATGCGGGCCGTCAGCCAGATCGCCCGGAGGACCTGTGGCGTCGCCGTTGGCGAGCGGAATCCGGTACACGGCGGCTCCCGTGCGTCGGGCCGCCGAGACGATGAGCTGCGCACCATCGATGTGGACGAGGTTCGCGTTCGCGTCCAGACCGGCCGTGAGCGACACGGGCTCCAGCGCGGCGCCGGCCTCGTCGAACGGCACCCGCCAGAGTTGTCGATTGAAGGTCCCGAGCAGTTGCCCCGTTCCGGACACGACGAGGCCCGACGCATCGTCCCACGCCACCGGATTCTCCCCGCCCGGCATCGACGTGACGCTCCGGGCCTCCGCTGACGCCCCCTCCTGCACGTACGTCGCACCGTAGTACGTCGTCCTCAGCACCGGCGACGACCGCGCGCCGAAGGCCACGGCTCGCGAATCCGGGGACCATACGAAAGACACCACGTGGAGACCGTCCGGCGACCATCTCACGCCCTCGGCGGCCACGTCGTCCTCGAGTTCGGCGACGTGGAGGCGCGACCACTGGTCCGTGTAGACCGAATCCCACACCATCGGGCGCCCGCGCACCTCCTCGAGTTCGCGGTCCGCCTCCGTCGCGGGCGGGCTCGCCACGAAACCGAGCCGCCGGCCATTGGGCGCGAAGCGGAAGCCGCCGACCGAGGTCTCGTGGGACGTCACCTGCCACGCCTCGCCACCGTCGGGCCGGATACCGTAGACCTGCCTGACGCCCTCCCGGTCCGAGGAGAAGGCGAGCCATTCCCCCGACGGGTGCCAGACCGGCGCATCGTCGGAACCGGGACGGAACGTGAGCTGGCGGGCAGCGGCCGGGCCTCCCGCCGTGGGCACGACCCACACGTCGGTCTCCTGGCGGTCCTCCTCCATGTCCCGTTCCGTGACGACGTAGGCCACCCACCGTCCGTCCGGACTCACGGAGATCTGCGAGAGGCTCCTGAGGGCGAGGACATCCTCGACCGTCATCGGCCGGCCCTCCTGGGCGTCCAATCCGGTGGAGAGGGCAACGGAGAGGATGACGGAGAGGACGGACCCCGCGGCGAGGACCCGGGAGGTGGGGAAGATCGCGGCACGCATGGCACACCCCTGACGTTGGAGAAGCATCGTTACTCTTCGCCGCTCACGCCCAGAAAGAGCAGGACGAACGCCGCCGCCTGCACGACGTGGTACAGCGCGTTGTGGTCGAACCACACCGGGTGGATCGGGATCTGCAGTTGCTGGATGGCGGCCGCCGCGAAGGTGAGCCCGAAGCCGATCAGCGCCCGCCGCCGGCTCGCGGTGGGCCGGCGGCGATAGGCGAGCGCGAAGCGCACCGTGAGATAGATGACGGCGGGCAGATAGAAGGCGACCGCGACGGCGAACGCCTGCCACCCGGCCAGCACGACGGCGACGTAGGCGACGTACGCGAGCCCCGCGATTCGCGTGACCCACCGTGCACCTGTCGCCTGGCCACCGACGCGGGCGCCCAGTCCCCAGGCCGCGAGCCCGGTCGCGCCGACCGTGAGGATCGTGGCCGGCCACAGGACGCGGTATCCGAGGGTCGCGGCGTCCCCGAAGAAGCCATGCACCGTGCCGCCGAAGAGGGCCGCGGCGCCGGAGCCGGCGAAGAGCCCCATCGCCCACGGGCGCAGGTCGGCCCGCACGTGCGAGCGAGCGCGCCAGACCAGAAAGGCGCAGAGCAGGGTGAGCCCGTAGTCGGTCAGCGTGACGGCAGGTTCGGTCAAGGCGCTTCGCCCTCCGGTCGCGGAATGGGTTTTTCCTTCTCTGATCGGTATTGTCGGACCATCGCCCGGGGCAATACTCACACCACACCAGCCCAAAGGAGGAGGAGCCGTGCCTCGATCCCCGCGAACCGTCCGAACGCGCTACCTCCTGCCCGCGGTCATGGGGCTCCTCGCTGCCGGTTGCTCGTCCTCCAGCCGCGGCGTCGACGAAGCGGGCCGGATCCCGCTCACGCTGGAGAACGTCTTCACCGCCGGAGGGGGCGCGGGGCGGGCGGTGCTCTCGCCCGACGGGTCCATGCTCGCCGTGGCCGGACCCGCCGGGGGCGGCAGCGGATCCGGTGTTCACCTTGTCCCGATTCCGGCGCCGGCGGAGGTGGTGGCCGCCGGGGGAGACGCCTCGACCTTCCGGGTCGCCGGCCGGGCGCAGACGTGGTCGCCGGACGGAGAGCGGCTGGCCTTCATCGCCGGAGGAGACCTCCTTGTCGCCGCCACCGGAGAGCCGGGCCGGGTGGTGGTGGAGGGCGCGAGCGGCCTGCGGGCCCCGTCGTGGTCGCCGGATGGGGAGACCTTGGCGTACTACTCCACGGGGTCCGGTTCCCAGGACATCTGGCTCGTGGACGCCGCCGGGGCGGCGCCGCCCCGGCAGCTGACGGCCGGCGCGGCGGAGGCCGAGGACAGCCGCTTCAGCCCCATGTGGTCGCCGGACGGCCGGTGGATCGCCTACATCTCGAACCGGGCCGACTGGTGGCACGACGACGTGTGGCTCGTCGCCGTGGCGTCCGGCGAGACCCACCGGGTCTCCACTTTGCTCATGGCCTCATCCAGCCCCGTCTGGTCGCCGGACGGATCGACCCTCGTGCTGATGGGGACGGCCAAGGACGAGTACTGGTATCAGGACCTCGCCTACCTGTACCGGATCGACCTCGACTTCACCGGCGCCGCTCCGCGCGCCCTCCGGGAAGCGCCGCTCGACATGCAGGTCTACGCGACCGACGCGATCATGCGCTTCGACCCCTTCTGGTCCGGCGACGGCGAGCGCATCTACTTCCCGTACCAGCAGCGCGGGGCCTTCGACTTGTGGTCCGTCCCCGCGTCGGGCGGCGTCGCCACGCGCGTCACGAACGTCGGCGGATCCTGGTCATCCCTGCACGCGACGCCGGACGGCCGCCGCGCCGCGTTCACGCGCGATGCGGCGACGGAGGGCAGGGAAGCCTGGTTCCTCGACCTCGGGGGCGGCACCCCGGTTCGCCTGACGGACTTCTCGCCGCACTTCGAGGGCGTCCAGCGGCCTGCGGAGATCTCCTTCCGCTCCTTTGACGGCTTGTACATCCAGGGATTCCTCTACCTGCCGCCGGCGATCCGGGCCGCGCGCTCCGCCGGCTCCGACCCGCCCGCCTGCCCGGCTCTCGTCCAGGTACACGGCGGCGGAACGAACTCCTACACGCAGGGGACGAACCTCGTGGAGCAGTACCTGGCGAACGAGGGATTCGTCGTGCTCGCCATCAACTATCGCGGAGGGTCCGGCTTCGGGCGTGAGTTTCAGGATCTGTCGGTGGAGGACTGGCTGAACGACCAGTCGAAGGACCCGGGCGCCGCGGCGGACTGGCTGCGCCGCCAGCCGTACGTGAACGGGCGCATCGGCATCTACGGCGGGAGCTACGGAGGCATGCAGTCCATGTCCGCGATCACGCGCACGCCCGACAAGTTCGACGCGGCCGTCCCCATGCGCGGCATCTACTCCGAATCCCTGACGCTGCCGCACGCGGACCGCGTGGGGAAGATCTTCGCGATCACGGGGCACGGCGGGACGCCGGAGGAGCGGCCCGACATCTACGCGAAGAGCGAGACGCTCGACCGGATGGACCGCATCACGGCGCCCGTCCTCATCATGCACGGAGAGTTCGACGTAAGGGCGCCGTTCGAGAATTTCGAACTCGCGGTCGAGCGGCTCGAGGCGCTCGGCAAGGAGTTTGAATCGAAGACGTACCCCGAGGGCCACGGCTTCCGGGACCCCGCCAATTCGATCGACATGTACGGCCGGCTCCAGGCCTTTTTCGACAAGCACCTCGGAGGATGCCAACCCCGCGGCGCGTCTCCGGATTAGCGTGACCTCCGGTATTGTCCGACCACCGCCCCGGGCAATACTCCACGGCTTCCGAAACCCCTCCGGTTCGATTGATATGTACAGCCGGCTCCATGGATCTTTCGACAAGCATTTTCGAGGATGCCAAGCCGACGGCGCGTCTCTAGATTAGTGTAACAGTTGCCCTTCCCCCCAAGACTCAAGGCAGACCCATGGCGACGCGCAACCGCACGAGCTCCGATTCCGAAGGTTCAGCTTTCTCTCGCGTCCGTGTCTGGCGTTCCGCGGCGCTCGGCTTTCTCGGTCTGGCCATTCTCTCCTGTGGCGGAGGGGAGACTTCGGGGCCGCCGCCCGGGCCGCCGCCGCCTCCTCCGACCGCGACCGTGCCGGCGAGAATCACGCTGGACCCGGAAGAGGTCGCGGTCGTGGCGGGCGACACGGTTCGGGTGCGGGCGCGCGTCCTGAACGACCGGGCGCAGCCCATCTCGGATGCGGTGGTGACGTGGACAAGCAGCGATCCGACCGTCGCGGCGGTCGACGCCACCGGACTCGTGACCGGCCTGAAGGAGGGCAACGCGAGCCTGACCGCCACGTCGGGCCCCGTCTCGAACTCCGCTCCGGTCGCGGTGCACAGCCTGGATCGCGCGACGCTCATGGACCTCTACCTCGGCACGCGCGGGGGCGAGTGGACGAACAACGGCGGCTGGGGGACCGACGCGCCGGTCGGGAGCTGGTACGGCGTGACGGCGAACGAGCAATCCCGTGTGACGGCGATCGAGCTGAGCGAGAACGGCCTGAACGGTCAGCTTCCCGACGACCTCGGCAGCATGGCCTTCCTCACCGAAGTGGAGGTGGGCGGGAACGGCAACCTCTCCGGTCCCATCCCGTTCTCCCTGTCGGCGCTGGGCATCCAGACGCTCAACTACGGCGGCACGATGCTCTGCACCGTTCGCGATGAGGGCTTCCAGGCGTGGCTGAACGCCGTTCCCACGCGCGAGGGCGAGTTCCTCGCTTGCAACGAGGAACGGTCGGACCTGATGAAGTTGTACGAGGCCATGGGAGGAGAGAACTGGACGGAGTCAGGCAACTGGGGGACCGACGCTCCGCTCGGGAACTGGTCCGGCATCGCAGTCGATTCGGCCGGCCGGGTCACTACGATCAACCTGAACCGCAACGGCCTCTCGGGCGAGATTCCTCCCGAGATCCAGTACTTCCCGTACCTGCGGGTGCTCCGTCTGGACTATAACCGGCTCGAGGGCGAGATCCCGCCGGAAATCGGCCTGCTCACCGAACTGCGGCGGATGGACATCGACGGCAACAACTTCAACGGCAGCATCCCGCCCGAGTTCGGGAAGCTCGTCAACCTCGAAGTGCTCTGGATGGGCGGCAACCAGATGAGCGGCCCCATCCCGCCCGAGTTCGGGAACCTCGAGAGCCTCCGGATACTCCACCTCTACGAGGCCCGGTTCGAGGGCTCGATCCCCGAGGAGTTCGGAAGGCTGACCGAACTGGAGATCCTCCGCATCACGGAGACGAACATCGACGGGGGACTGCCCGAAAGCATGGCGGCGCTCGGGAGGCTCCGTGCGATCCGCCTCTTCGAAAACGAGTTGTCGGAACCCCTCCCCTCGTGGATTGGGCAACTCGACAGCCTGTTCTCGCTCTGGGTCTCCGACAACGACATCGAGGGGCCGCTTCCTGCCGGACTCGGTCAGGCCGACAGCCTCCGCTTTCTCTGGGCGCAGAACAACCGGTTGTCCGGACCGCTGCCCGCCGACCTTGGCGACGCAAGCGGGCTCTACAGCGTACGGCTCAATGGCAACCCGGACCTGTCGGGCCCGGTGCCGGAGAGCATGACCGCGCTCGATGAGATCTTCGAGCTGCAGGCGGCGGACACCGGGTTGTGCATGCCGCAGACTCCCGCCTTCCGTACGTGGCTGGAGTCCGCGCTCTCGAAGTACCGGATCCGGACCTGCGGGGCCGAGGCCCACGCCGAGGCCTACCTGACGCAGGCGGTGCAGTCGCGCGACTATCCCGTGCCGCTGGTGGCCGGGGAGGAGGTGCTCCTGCGCGTCTTCGTGACATCCGAACAGGAGACCGGGGCGCTGCTCCCGCCCGTCCGGGCCACGTTCTTCCTCGACGGCGCGGAGGTGCACGTGGAGGACATCCCCGCCGGTTCAGCGGCGATTCCGACGGAGGTGCAGGAGGGCGAACTCGACCTCTCGCCTCATGCCATCATCCCCGCCGACGTGATCCAGCCGGGGTTGGAGATGGTCGTGGAGGTGGACCCCGATGGCACGCTCGACCCGAACCTGGGCGTGTCGAAGCGCATCCCCGAGACCGGGCAATCGGCCGTTGATGTGAAGGCCGTGCCTCCGATGTACCTGACCCTGATCCCGTTCGTCTCGACCGTCGACAACGACCAGGGTGCCGTGACGCTCGTCAGCAACGCCGACCCGGACGACGAGATCTTCTGGCAGACGAACAATTACCTCCCCGTCGAGGAACTACAGATCATCCGGCACGCGAGCGTCAGGATCGACACGAACGACATCTTCGAGATCCTGGACCGGGTCGTGACCATCCGGACGGTGGAGGATGGAGTCGGACACTGGATGGGGCTCATCCCGGACGCAGATGGTGCCGCGGGCGTCGCGTGGCTGCCATTCGGGCCCGACAGCCTTACCCACCTGGGGAAGACTGCGGTCTCGATACTGAGCGCGGAGACGATCGCGCACGAACTCGGGCACAACATCAGCCTGTCGCACGCGGCGTGCAGGGGAGACGAAGGAGGTCCGGACCTCACCTTCCCGCACGAGAACGGTGGGATCGGCGTCTGGGGCTGGGATCCGCGCGACGGCGGGTCGCTCGTGGACCCCGCATCCACGGTCCGGGACTTCATGACCTACTGCGACCCGTCGTGGGTCAGCGACTACTACTTCTCGAACGCGCTGCGCTTCCGTCTCCAGGACACGACCGACGTTCGGCGGGATGCGCCGGCCGCCTCGCGGATGCTCGTGGTGTCCGGCGGCGTCACGGCGGACGGCGATCCCTGGCTCGATCCCGCCTTCGTCGTCGACACACGGCCGGCCGTGCCCACCTCCGGCGGGCCGTGGCGGTTGACCGGGCGCCGGGCGGACGGCGGCGAACTCTTCTCGCTCAGCTTCACGATGGCCGGCGTGTGGGATGGCGACGGTCGGTCCGGATTCTCGTTCGCGCTGCCCGTGCAGCCGACTTGGGCGACGGAGATGGCGAGCCTCGTGCTCTCCGGGCCGGGCGGCAGCGTGGAGATGACGGAGGGAAGCGAGCCTCCGGTCGCGATCCTGCGCGATCCGCGGACCGGCGAGGTGCGGGCCATCTTCACCGACCTGCCGGCGGGTCCGCTGGCCCAGAGCGCGGCGGGTGCCCGCGCGCCGGAGCCGGGACTCGAAGTGATGGTGAGCAGCGGACTCCCGGACGCGTCGGCCTGGCGACGCTGACGGGGTACAGCCTCCAGGCACGTTGGAGGATGCCAACCCGGCGGCGCGTATCTAGGTTAGGGAGGTGGTCTCTTTTCAGTGATACCGGGGGTGTTGCGCGGTAACGATTCGGCAGTCCTTCGCCGTTCGTCGCCGCTTCTCCCCAAGACGCAAGGCAGACCCATGGCGAAGCGCACCCGCACGATCTCCGATTCCGAAGGTTCAGCTTTCTCTCGCGTCCGTGTCTGGCGTTCCGCGGCGCTCGGCTTTCTCGGTCTGGCCATTCTCTCCTGTGGCGGAGGGGAGACTTCGGGGCCGCCGCCCGGGCCGCCGCCGCCTCCTCCGACCGCGACCGTGCCGGCGAGAATCACGCTGGACCCGGAAGAGGTCGCGGTCGTGGCGGGCGACACGGTTCGGGTGCGGGCGCGCGTCCTGAACGACCGGGCGCAGCCCATCTCGGATGCGGTGGTGACGTGGACAAGCAGCGATCCGACCGTCGCGGCGGTCGACGCCACCGGACTCGTGACCGGCCTGAAGGAGGGCAACGCGAGCCTGACCGCCACGTCGGGCCCCGTCTCGAACTCCGCTCCGGTCGCGGTGCACAGCCTGGATCGCGCGACGCTCATGGACCTCTACCTCGGCACGCGCGGGGGCGAGTGGACGAACAACGGCGGCTGGGGGACCGACGCGCCGGTCGGGAGCTGGTACGGCGTGACGGCGAACGAGCAATCCCGTGTGACGGCGATCGAGCTGAGCGAGAACGGCCTGAACGGTCAGCTTCCCGACGACCTCGGCAGCATGGCCTTCCTCACCGAAGTGGAGGTGGGCGGGAACGGCAACCTCTCCGGTCCCATCCCGTTCTCCCTGTCGGCGCTGGGCATCCAGACGCTCAACTACGGCGGCACGATGCTCTGCACCGTTCGCGATGAGGGCTTCCAGGCGTGGCTGAACGCCGTTCCCACGCGCGAGGGCGAGTTCCTCGCTTGCAACGAGGAACGGTCGGACCTGATGAAGTTGTACGAGGCCATGGGAGGAGAGAACTGGACGGAGTCAGGCAACTGGGGGACCGACGCTCCGCTCGGGAACTGGTCCGGCATCGCAGTCGATTCGGCCGGCCGGGTCACTACGATCAACCTGAACCGCAACGGCCTCTCGGGCGAGATTCCTCCCGAGATCCAGTACTTCCCGTACCTGCGGGTGCTCCGTCTGGACTATAACCGGCTCGAGGGCGAGATCCCGCCGGAAATCGGCCTGCTCACCGAACTGCGGCGGATGGACATCGACGGCAACAACTTCAACGGCAGCATCCCGCCCGAGTTCGGGAAGCTCGTCAACCTCGAAGTGCTCTGGATGGGCGGCAACCAGATGAGCGGCCCCATCCCGCCCGAGTTCGGGAACCTCGAGAGCCTCCGGATACTCCACCTCTACGAGGCCCGGTTCGAGGGCTCGATCCCCGAGGAGTTCGGGAACCTGAGCGAACTGAGGCGGCTGAGGATCGCCGACACCAGGATCGATGGTCCGCTTCCGGCAAGCCTTGGGGCGCTCGAGAAGCTTCAGATGCTCCAGGTCTACCAGAGCCTCGTGTCGGGCCCCATTCCCCCGGCGATTGCCCAGATCGACAGCCTGTGGCTGCTGGAGTTGTCCGACAATGAAATCGAAGGGCCGCTGCCCGGGGAACTTGGCCAGCTCGATAGCCTCCAGGTGATCGCAGTGGACGGCAACATGCTGTCGGGCGCACTGCCGCCGGAACTCGGCGACGCCGGCGCGCTCGAGGTTCTCTGGTTCCAGGACAACCCTGACCTGTCGGGTCCTTTGCCCGAGAGCATGACGCAGCTCGAGGAACTCTTTGAACTGGTTGCGTCCGGCACCGGGTTGTGCATGCCGCAGACACCCGCATTCCGCACGTGGCTGGAGTCGGCGCTCCCGAAGTACAGGATCCGGACATGCGGCGGGGAGGCCCATGCCGATGCCTACCTGATTCAGGCAGCGCAGTCGCGCGACTACCCCGTCCCGCTCGTAGCCGGCAGAGAGGCGCTCCTGCGCGTGTTCGTAATGTCCGAACAGGAGACCGGGGCCATGCTCCCGCCCGTCCGGGCCACCTTCTTCGTGGACGGTGCGGAGGTGCACGTCGAGGACATCCCGGCGGGTTCAGCCGCGATCCCGACGGAAGTACAGGAAGGAGAACTGGATCTTTCGCCCCACGCCGTTATCTCCGCCGATGTGATCCAGCCCGGACTGGAAATGGTTGTGGAGATCGACCCCGATGGGACGCTCGATCCGAGCCTCGGCGTGTCGAGGCGCATCCCGGAGAGCGAACGGATGGCGGTGGATGTGAAGGCCGTGCCGCCGCTGCTTCTGACCCTGCTCCCCATGGTCTGGACGGGGGACAACGACCGCGAGGCCGCGACGTTCGTGAGTACGGCCGACCCTGAGGACGACTTCTTCTGGCAGACGAGGACGTATCTCCCGGTGGCGGACATCGAGCTTACACGCCATCCGAGCGTTACGGTCGATTCGAACGACTCCGGCGACCTCATTGCCGATGTCGGAAGGATTCGGGTGATGGAGGATGGGGTGGGACACTGGGTGGGTATGATCCCGGATATCGGGGGTAACATTGCGGGTCGCGCGACCTTCCCGTTCTTCTCGAACGAGATCCCCTACTCCGGCAAAGTCGCGATCTCGGTTTTGAGCGCGGAGACGTTCGCCCACGAACTCGGTCATAACCTTAGCCTGTTCCACGTGCTGTGCTCGGGGAACGAAGGCGGCCCGGACCTGAGCTATCCCCACGACGGGGGGCGAATCGGCATCTGGGGCTGGGATTCGCGGGATGGCGGGTCGCTGGTCGACCCAGGCTCCCCGGTGCGGGACTTCATGTCGTATTGCGACCCGACGTGGGTCAGCGACTACTACTTCACGAACGCGCTGCGCTACCGGCTGCAGGATACGCTCGAGGTGTGGGAGGCGCCGGCCGCGAGCCGGACGCTGCTCGTATCCGGGGGGGCTGGCGCGGACGGTGCGCTCCACCTCGACCCCGCCTTCGTCGTCGACGCGCGTCCGGTGTTGCCGCACGCGCCCGGGCCGTACACGCTGACCGGAGAGCGCGCCGACGGCAGCGAACTGTTCTCCATCAGCTTTGACATGGGAGTGATCTGGGACGGAGACGGGGAGTCCGGATTCACCTTCGCGCTGCCCGTGGAGCCGGTGTGGGAGACGGCGTTGACGAGTCTCTCCCTCGCCGGGCCGGGGGGTACCGTCGAGATCGCCGAGGGGAGCGAACCGCCGATGGCGATCTTGCGGGATCCGGGTACGGGCCAGGTCCGCGCCATCTTCCGCGATCTGCCCTCCGGTCCGCTGGCACAGAGCGCGGCGGAGGATCTCGCTCCCGAGCCAGGGCTCCAAGTACTCGTGAGCAGCGGGCTCCCCGGCGCGTCGGCCTGGCGCCGCTGATTCGGGGCTGAACCGCGCGGTCGGGCGATCGGCAGCTCGGCCGCGGGTTCCCCCGTCTCGCGGAGTCGGGGACCGCTCACTCTCCGGGCGGGCGGAACTGCGGGAATTACGAACGGGAGGGCGCATGCGATCGAAATCGACTTCTCCATCCTCGGTTTCGCCCCGCCGAGTTCCGTCGTTCCTGTCTGTCGGCGCGGTCGTGTTCGGACTCGCGCTGTTGCCCCTGGGCGTGAACGCGCAGTGGACGAATCGCTACCCGAAGGTCGCGGGGTACGGCCACCACGTGTACCTCGAAGGCTACGAGCTTCCGCTGCTCACGGCGGGACCCATCGATCCGGCGCCGTCGCCGGACGGGGAGCGGGTGGCGTTCGCCTCGGGCGGGTGGATCTGGGTCATGGACCTCGCGAGCGGCGTGGCGCGGCGGCTGACCCGTGGCGGGGGGATCGACGCGCGACCCGCCTGGTCCCCCGACGGGCAACTGGTCGCGTTCGTACGCGACGATACTGAAGACACGGAGATCGTCTGGGTCGCCGCGAGCAGCGGAGCCGAACTCGGCCGCGTTGACAGTCCCGGACTGGAACTCGATCCCGCTTTCTCGGCCGACGGTACGAAACTCTTCTACTCATCGGCCGAATCGGAGGTGCGAGCCCTGGATCTGTGGGCGGTCGACATCGAGACCGGCGTCCGGCGGCCGGTGACCGACGCGCCCGGGCTCGAACTGAAGCCCCAACCCGGCGCACGCGCGCTCGTCTACCTGTGGAAGAGCGGCGGCCGCGACCGCGTCGTCGTGCGCGCCGACGATTCGCCGGAGCCGCGCACGCTCATCGAGGGGAACATCGCGTCCATGGCGCGGCCGGCGCTGAGTCCCGATGGGTCCACCGTGGCCGTCAACTGGCCGACCCAGGAGGGGTGGGACCTCCGGCTCCTGAACGTGGCCGACCCCGGACCGTCGATCCTGCTGGCGTCGGGAGGGCTGCCGCTGACGCCGGCATGGGATCCTTCGGGCGAATGGATCTACTTCTCGGAGGCCGACGACCAGGAACGGTTGGAGCTCAGGCGGGTGCGCGCCGCGGGCGGGCCGGTCCGCGAAGTGCCCGTGACGGCGTGGGATTGGGGCGAGTCGACCGCGACTCTCCGCATTCGGACCGTCCGCGAGGAAGGCGGGGCGCCGGTTCCGGCACGGCTCGCCGTCGTCGACGGGGCCGGGCATCCGGCCGTCCCGGAGGCGTCGCAGACGCGTTTCGACGGGCAGGGCGGCCGCGTCTTCTTCTACTCGCCGGGCGTCATCGAGGTCACCGTGCCCGTCGGCGAGGTCACGGTCGCGGCCGTGCAGGGACTCGCGACGCCCGAGGCGGCGACGACGCTGCAACTCGGAGAGGCGTCCGGCGTCGCCGAGGTTGAAGTCGTGCTGTCTCCCGTTTGGGACGCCCGGGCCGGCGGCTGGAGTTCGGGCGAACATCATTTCCACCTGAACTACGGCGGCCCGTATGACCTCTCTCCCGACGACCTGACGCCGATGATGCTGGGGGAGGCGCTGGACTTCGCCACCCCGCTCCTCGCAAACCTCCACAACCGGTTCGAGGATCAGGATCTGTGGAGATGGCGACACGCGGGCGGCCCGCCCTTCATCCGCTTCGGGCAGGAGGTGCGGTCACACTTCCTGGGGCACCTGGGCTTGATCGAGATCGACGACCTGTTCTGGCCCTGGGTGTGGGGGCCGGGCTACCAGGTCTACGGATCCGACGACCGCGCGAACGCCGAGCCGCTGCGCCATGCGCGGGCTCAGGGAGGTTTCCAGTACTATGTGCACCCCGTGAGCACCCGGGGCATGGCGCGCGCGACGCCGTGGGCCGAAGCATCGATCGCCGACCTCTACGGGGTCGTGCCGATCGAACTCGTCCCCGATGCCGTGCTCGGAGATCTGGACGCGCTCGAAATCGTCTGCCTGTGGAGCGACGAGGTCCTCACTTCCCAGATCTGGCACCTGCTGCTGAACGCCGGCATCCCGATCGTGCCCTCGGCCGGGACGGACGTGATGAACAACTTCTACCGCACGATGGCCATCGGCACCTCGCGCGTGTACGCGCAGACCGGAGCCGTTGAGAACTGGTCGACCTACATGGATGCGCTCCGGAGTGGTCGAACCTTCGTGACCAACGGGCCGTTCCTCGAGTTCAGCGTAGGCGGGGCGGGTCCCGGCCTCGTCGTGTCCGGTGGAGACGTTTCGTGGTCGCTCGATGTCGCGACCGCCACCGGAGTGGATCGGGTCGAGGTGCTGGTGAACGGCGAGGTGGCGTGGAGCGAAGAGGGGCTCGACGGCCCCGGTTCGCGCCGCTTCGAGGGCGACCTGACGCTCCCGGAAGGGGGATGGGTCGCCGCGCGCGCCGTCGGCGGCGCCGCCCGCTGGCCGATGATGGCGAATTACCCGTTCGCGCACACCGCGCCCGTCTGGATCGGAAGCGTCGGCAGTTCCGACCCCGCCGCCCGCCGAGCGGCCGTTGCCGAACTCCTCGCCATTCTGGGCGTGGCGCGCCTCAGGTTGAGCGCGGGCTACGGAGGTACGGACATCCCCGATCTCCTGGGCCGCTTCGACGCCGCGCGCGAGCGGCTGGAGGCGATGGCCGCACGATGACGGGCGACCGCGGCACCGCCGCTCGTCCTTCGCGTCCGGCCATGGCCCTCGTGATCGAGGATCCGGGGTCGGCCGGTGGGGCCCGCCGCTGGCTGCTCGTGCGCCGCCCCGATGACGATCCCGATCTGCCCGGCGTGTGGGGCCTCCCCGCGGGTTCGCCTGCCGACGGAGAGACGGACGACGCTCTCGTCCGGCGCATCGGCCGCGAGAAACTCGGCGTGGAGACCGAGGATCTGGGCCGCCTGAGCGAGGGCCACCTCGACCGGCCGGGCTATCGGCTCGAGATGCGCCTGCACGCGGCCCGGATCGTGGCGGGCGAACCCCGCGTGCCCCAGGCCGTCCCCGGCGTCACCCAGTATTCCGAGTGTGACTGGAAGCCGCCGGCCGAACTCCGGAGCGGGGCGGACCGCGGATCGCTGTGCTGCCGGCTCGCCCTGGGACTGCCAGACATCGCGGCGGGCGGCCGGGACCGCGTCAGAGCCTGATGTCGAGGCGGCGCGCCGCGGCCAGTGGCGGGGCCGCGAGGCCGCAGGCCACGTAGGCGGCGAGCGAGAGCGCCATCGCGGGGAAGACCTCGTGCACGGCGTCCGAGAACGGAACCAGATCCCAGCACAGCAACACCGTGAAGCCGGTCAGGAGCGAAGCCACGGCTCCCGCGCCCGTGCCTCGCCGCCAGAGCAGGCCGAGCACCACGGCCGGGAAGAAGCAGGCCGCGTAGAGCCCGCCCGAGAAGGCCGTGAGCGTGACGATGCTCCCCGGCGGATTGAGCGCGAGCCAGGCCGTGATGATCGCGAACAGCGCGACCCAGAACCGCGTATGCGCCACGGCGCGCCCCTCATCCGCCTGCGGCCGGAAGAGCGAGATCACGTCCCGCTCCCAGGTCGAGGCCATCACGAGCAGCACGCTATCCAGCGACGACATCGCCGCCGCGAGCATCGCCACGAGGATGAACGCCGCCGGCAGCGCCGGCAGGATCCCCGCGTCGCCTAGCAGCGTCGGCACGACGAGATCTGATTCCGCGAGGCCGCTGCCGATCACGGCGTGGGCATAGAGCCCGATCGGGAGCAGGAGCGTGTACACGCCGAGGAACGCGATCGTTGACACGACGAGCCCGCGGCGCACCGCCTGCGGATCGGCGAGGGCGTAGAAGCGCGAGAGCTGTCTCGGATCGACGATGAACTTGAGCGTCCCCGCCACGATGATCCCGACGAGGACGGGGAAGGGCATGGCCGCGTCCCAGCGGAAGAGTCCCGAGGTGGCCGGCGCCGCGCGGATCGCGTCGATCGCGCCCAGTCCCCCGGCGCTGTTCAGCGTCCCCCAGAAGAGGAGGATGGCGGCGATGGACATCACGATCCCCTGGACCGCATCGGTCTTCACGACCGAGATGAACCCGCCCACCGCCGTGTAAAGGACGACGACGACAAACACGAACCCGATCGCGCCCTTGTAGGGGATGTCGAGGAAGATCTCGAGCAGGTTCCCGATGCCCTTGAAGACCGCGATCATGTACAGGAAGCTGGCGAAGATCACGATGACCGCCGCCAGGACGCGCGCCGCCCGGCTCTCGAAGCGGAACCCCACGTAGTCCGCGAGGGTGACCGAATCCACCGCCCCCGTGAAGGCGCGCAGCCGCGGCGCGACCCAGATCCAGGCCGAGAGCGAGAAGACGACGACGGCGGGCGCGAGCAGGAGCCACGGCGCCCCGTACGTGTACGCCTGTCCCGAGAAGCCGACGAAGCTGTTCGTGCTCGAGTAGGTGGCGAAGAAGGAGAGGCCGAGCACGACCCCGCCCATCGATCGTCCTCCGACGTAGTAGTCCGTCCGTCCCTTCGTCCCGCGGCGGCCCTCGATCGCGTGTCGCACGAGCAGGGCGCCGTACACGGCGAGGAGCGCCACCGCGATCCAGTGTGTCTGCAGCCAGGCCATTCGCTTGTCGGGTCCCGGGTTCGGGGGGCGGTCTCGGGTCTGGAGTCGGCGGTTCGACGACCCCGGTATCTGATTGGACCTCGCCTCCGCAGACAAGCCCCGGCTCCAAGCGCAGGGTCGGTCCGCGTCCCGTGCGTTGCCCCGCCCATCTCCGCACACAAGGTTGGATTTCGACGACCGGCAACGGTCGGTGATGCGGACGGATCCCAGGTCACGCTACCGTGCGACGGAGGTCAGCGAAGTGGCACAGGCAACCAGCACCCTGAGTCCTGAAGTTCGGACCCGAAAGCGGCTCCCGGAGCGGGGAATCGAGTGGGAGACGCTCAAGAGCGAACTGCTCAGCCGGAAGGCGATCGATTACGACTGGAGGAACGGTCGCGTTCCGTACCTCGTCTACTACGTGGACGAGGAGATGAAGCGGGTGCAGGACGCGTCCCACGCGATCTATTCGGTGGAGAACGCCCTCTCCGGGCAGGGTTCCTTTCCCAGCGTCGGGGCGATGGAGGAAGAGGTCATCCAGATGGGCCTCGACGTGTTCAACGCCCCCGAGGGCGCGGCGGGCCAGTTCACGTCGGGGGGCACGGAGAGCATCTTCCAGGCCGTGAAGGTCGCGCGCGACATGAAGCGGGAGGCGCGCCCGGACCTGGGCCGGCTCAACATCGTCGCCGCCTACAGCCGTCACCCCTCCGTGGACAAGGCCGCCCAGATCCTCGACCTCGACATGAAGTACGTGGACTGCCGGGCGGACTACCGGGCGGACGTGGACGCCATCCGCGAGGCCATCGATGAAGCCTCCATCGTCATCTACGCCGGAGCCCCCACCATCTACTACGGGCTCATCGACCCGATGCGGGAACTCGGTGAACTCGCCCTTGAGACGGGCGTCCGCCTGCACTCGGATGCCTGCTACGGCGGCTTCATCTCGCCCTTTGCGCGGGAACTCGGTTATCCGGTCCCCGACTTCGACCTCTCCGTGCCGGGCGTGTCCAGCCTGTCCGCCGACCTCCACAAGTTCGGTTTCGCGCAGAAGAGCGCCTCGCTCGTCCTCTTCGCCAACGGGGACGACCTGCGGTACGCCCGCTATGTCATCCGCGACCTCGCCGGCGGCTCCTACGCCTCGGCGACGGCGCAGGGCTCGCGGCCGGGCGGTGCGGTGGCGTGCGCGTGGACGATGCTCCAGCACATCGGCCGGGAGGGATACCGTGGGATCGTGCGCGGGATCATGGAGACGACCGATGCAGCCATCGAGGGCGTGAGGGCGATCGACGGCCTCTACGTGTTCGAACCTGAAGGGGACACGAACCTCTTCCGCTACGATGTCGAGCCCGGAGAACCGTTCAACATCTTCGCCGTCGCGAGGCTTATGAACGAGCGGGGTTGGATGATGGGACAGCACCGCAAGCCGCCCGCCATCCACCAGCCGATCACAGCCGTCCACACGCCCGTGCTCGGCGAGTACCTCTCGGACCTCGAGGCATGCGTCGCCATCGCCCGCCGCGACCGCCTCCACGACACCTTCCTCGACGGCACCTACTAACCGGGATGCCGGCCGGACTGTTATCGGCGCTGATCATCGCGCTCCTGGCGCTGCTCGGGATCGGCGCGCGTTACCAGGTACACGGGGATCTCAACGCCATCCACGGTCTGTTCAGCCTGTTCTTCTCGACGAACCTGCTGATCTGCTATTGGGAGGCGTGCCTGTACCTGCGGCGCGACTACATCGAGGAGCGTGCCGTGTACTGGCGCGAACGGCGGCGCGAGACGGGCCGGACGCCGGCCGTCGAGTTTCTGACCACGAGGGTGCCGCCGAGGCGGATCTTGTCCCCGACGGTCTGGGCGGACGCCTGGGCGACCTACTCGATGGTGGACGAGTCGTATGCGGATCGCCGTACGTTCGGGTTCACCGTCGATATCGCCAACGGCTTCTTCACCCCGGTTCCGACGCTGGTCCTGTACGCGGCCTTTACCTTCGGTTTCCTGCCGGCGGTCGTGGCCGGCATCCTGGCCGCCATGCTGTTCTGGCAGTGGACGTACGTGTCGTCGCTCTACTGGGTCAGTTTCTTCGTGGCCGGGAGGCAGGCGCTCATCACGAAGGGCGAGTTCCTCGTCTACGTCGGCGCCCCGAACGCCTTCTGGGTGCTGTGCCCGGCGTTCGGGCTGTACGTCTCCGTTCGCCTGATCCTGGATGGCCACTACCGCGTGCTGGGATTCTGATCCTGACCGACGTTGCAGGTGTCTCGATTTCACACAAAGGACGGACCCGATGGAACGCTTCCCGATCCGGATGACTGCGCTGTTCGCCGCGTCTCTCCTCCTCCTTCCATTGGGGGCCGCGGCTCGGCAGGTGAACATCGGCCTGCCGGCCGAGCGGACGGCCCACCGTCCCGCGGTGCCGGGCCCGAACGGGCTGGTGACGGCGGGTCACCCCCTGGCGTCCATGGCGGGTCTACGCACGCTCATGGCGGGGGGGAACGCCGCCGATGCCGCCGTCGCGACGCTGGCCACGCTGAACATCGTACGGCCGCAGATGTCCGGGATGGCGGGGAACGGGTTCGTCACGCTCTACGACCGCGTCTCGGACCGCGTGTACTCGCTCGGGGCCACCGGCGCCGCTCCCCGGGGGCTCGATCCCGCGACCCGCACGGCCGACGAGTTGAACAAGGGCATTCACGCGGGCGTCGTCCCCGGCCTGTTCGGGGGATGGATCGCCCTCCTGGACCGCTTCGGCACCATGAGCTTGGCCCAGGTGCTCGCCCCGGCCATCGATTACGCCGAGAACGGCCATCCCATCGAGGCGTCCGTGGTGGCGGCGATCGAGTCGCACAAGGACCTCTTCGAGAGCTTCCCCTCGAGCCGGCGGATGTTCCTCCCGCGCGGCAGGGTGCCCGAGCCCGGCGAGACGTTCCGCATGCCCGATCTGGCGAACACGCTGCGCAAGGTGGTCGAGGCCGAGCAGGCGGCCCTGGCGGCCGGCAGGACGCGCTCGGAGGCGCTCCGGGCCGCCTTCGACCGGTTCTACCGGGGCGACATCGCCGAGGAGATGGCCCGCTTCTACGCGGAGAACGGCGGCGACTTCACCATGGAGGACTTCGCCCGCTACGAGCCCATCTGGGCGGAGCCGATCCACACCACCTACCGGGGGTTCGATGTGTACACCAGCCCGCCGACGTCGCGCGGAGGGCTGGAGGTGACGATGCAGTTGAACCTCGTCGAGGGATTCGACCTCCGCGCGCTGGGCGCCGGGAGCGCGGAGACCATCCACCTCCTGTCGGAGGCGATCAAGGTCGCGAAGGCCGATGTCTATGCCTACGCGGCCGATCCCGCCCTGGTCGACGTGCCCGTCGGCGCGTTGCTGTCGAAGGACTACGCGGCGGCTCGCCGATCCCTCATCGACCCGTCCCGCCTGATGGCATACCCGGGCGCCGGAAACCCGGTGCGGGTCGACGAATTCCAGCCGGGCGCGCGCGCCGCCGGGCAGGCGGCGGGAGAGGCAGCGATCCAGCCACGGCGAGGACACCTGGCCGAACAGGCGCACGCGGGGAGCACCACCAGCTTCTCCATCGCGGACCGCTTCGGCAACGTCGTCGCGGCCACGCCCACCCACGGCGGCGCCTTCGGCACGGGCGTGGTGGTCGGCAACACCGGCCTCACCTTCAACAACGGATCCCGCATCGGCTCGACAGCGCCGTACCCCGACCATGTGAACTACGTCCGGGGTGGGCAGATCCCGATCCTCAACAACTCCCCGATCATCGTGCTCAGGGACGGCCGGTTCCATGCGGCGCTGGGGACGCCGGGCGGCGAGACGATCGGCCAGACCCAGTTCCAGGTGCTCGTGAACCTCCTCGACTTCGGGATGCCGGTCCAGGAGGCCATCGCGGCGCCCCGCTTCACCCTGAGCGGCGAGCCGAGCTTCTACCGGCCCGGCGCCGAGATCCGCTTCCGCCTGGAGGACCGCCTGCCCGACGCCGTGGCCGGGACGCTGGAGGCGTTGGGATACACCGTGGAACTCGCGCCCGGTTACGCCTTCGGCAGCATCCAGGGCATCACCTTCGATGCCGCGACTGGGGCCCTCATGGCGGGCGCCGACCCCCGCCGCGTGGCCTACGCCGTGGGCTGGTGAGGTTGCCGGCTCTCCCCGGCCTCACGCCATCGGGCGCGACCCGTCGCGGCCGCGGAGGATGTTGAGGGGGGCGAGTTCCGGGCGGCGGCAGGCGGTCAGGCGGAGGATGAAGGTGTCGACGAGGGCGTGCTGGCCGGACAGGCTCGCGTGGCTCACCATGTCGGTGAGGACCATCCAGGCGGAGAAGGGCGGGAAGCGGATCTCCCGCCACGTCTCGTCCCGCTCCTGGAAGGATGGGGTGTCCTTCATATAGTTGTGGAAGCGCCGCATGAGACGGTCGTACGGGCTGGAGTCCGCGAGCACCGCCTCCCCGAGCCCCGCCTTCGCGATCCCTCGCAGCAGACGCCCCCGGAGACGGTCCACGGGGCTCCTCTCGAGCGAGCCGCCGTCCGCCACGCCCGCCTCGGTGCCGTAGCGCGCGAAGACGTCGGGGAACGTCCCCTTGGTGCACCACACGCGGTCCTCCTCGGGGTTCACGTTGACGAAGAAGCGGAGGATCCGGTCCCCGTCGGTCGCCCCGTAGGCGCCAGCGTCGAAGTGGATCAGTTCGTTGCTCGCGTGCGGGGAGAGGCCGCGGCCCCGCTCCTGGATCGGGCGGAAGCTCGTCGTCCCCACCGTCCATCCCTCGGTAAGCGCGGGCAGGTACTCCCGGAGGAAGGCGCGAACCCTGGCGCCGTGCGCGGCGAGGGTGTCGAGAACGGCGTCCCGCAGCCCCCCGCGCGCCGCCACGCCGCGTAGACGCCCGCTCTCCGGGTGGTAGCTGACGTTCTTCGCGCGCAACTGGCGCGGAAGTTCGGCGCGCAGCCGCTCGAGATCCGCGTCCGGCGGAAGTGCCACCGGACAATCGGGGAAGAAGACGATCTCCCCCCGCTCCAGCGCGTCGGCGAGATCGGGCCGGGGCCCCCGCCCGGGCCCGGCGTTGGTGACCAGGCCTCGCCCCGAGTTCAGCGGCCCCCGCGCAGCGGTGAGCTCGTCAGTTGCGGGAGCCGATCGCCATCACCTCGAACCGCGCCCCGAACAGGAGGGGCCCGGAGCCGAGGAAGGCGCGCGCCGGGAAGTTCTCCGTGAAATAGGTCCGGTAGACCTCGTTGAAGACATCGTAGAGAGCGACATCCGAGCAGAACACCTGCACGGAGACGAGGTCGTCCATCGTGATCCCGGCCTCCTCCACCGTGTTCTTGATCGCCTCCATGACGAGCCGAGCCTCCTCCTCCGCGTCGTTCGGCGGACGCCCGTCCACGAGTCCCAGCGACCCGGACACGAAGAGCAGGTCGCCCACCCAGACGGCGCCGCTGAACGGCAGGCCCTCGTCGCTGGCGTGTTGCGGGTTGATGTACTCGCGCTGGGCCGAAAGATCGGAAGCCATGGCCGCGAAACCTCCGGTGGCAAGAAGTGAGACCAGGATGAAGCGCTTCATGAGTCGGTTCCTCTTGTTGTGGTTCAGTGGTCGTCGGTTCGGGGCTCTCGGTTCAGTGGTCGCCATCCGCCGGCGTCTCGGCCTCCGCGGCGAGCGTCTCCCTCGCCTCCGACACGATGTAGGCCTGGATCGCCCGAACCTGCTCGGGATCGAGCAGGCCCTCGTAAGACGGCATCCCCTGCGCCTCGCGACTCCCTCCGAGCACGATGTCCTCGAAGTTGCGGTGCACGATGTCGGTCGACCGCTGCAGGTTCGGCATCGCGCCCTCCGAGCCGCCTCCGCCGCCGTGACAGATGCCGCAATACTGCCCGTACACGTCCGCCCCGCGCTCCAGCGACTCGGCGTCCGTGGGCAGATCGAGGTCGGGCACGTTCGCCGGCCGTTTCCGCTGCGGCGTCGGCATGGGCTCCGTCCCGCCCAGCACGAAGGTGAAGACCCGTCCCCGCTGCTCGTAGTTCGCCGCGTCGCCGTACGGAGACCCGCTGCGTCCGCGCGCGCCGCCCCAGCCGGCCGCCACGGACACATGCTGCCGACCGTCGACGAGGTAGGTTACCGGGCCGCCGAGGATCCCGAGGCCGGTGGAGACCTCCCACAACTGGTCTCCGGTCTCCGCGTCGTACGCGACGAAGCGGCCGTCCCCGCCGCCCTGGAACACGAGCCCCGACGACGTCGTCATCGTCCCGCCGTTCCAGTAGCCGAGCTGGGCGACGGTCCAGCGCGCCTCCTGAGCCTTTGGGTCCCAGGCCACGAGGAACCCGGCGTCATCGCGGGCGCCATAGCGGCTCTGGAGCCCGAGGTTGCTGACGGCGGGTCCGTAGCTGTGGTCCTCGATCGCGAGGTCCGTGAACACCCAGTCGGGCGGCTCGCTGCGCTCGACCCACCCCTCCTGGATCGGCAGGTACATGAGCCCCGTCTCCGGGTTGAACGACTGTGGCTGCCAGTTGTGGCCCCCGAGGGCGGCCGGCGTGATGAGCGTCCAGACCTCCGCGTGCACGGCTTCCGGTCGGTCCGTGGGGCGGCCCGTCTCGAGGTCGAGTCCCTCCGCCCAGTTCTGCACGATGTATTCCTGACCCGACAGGAACTCGCCCGTCTCGGCGTCGAGGACGTAGAAGAACCCGTTCTTCGGCGCCTGCATGATCACGCGGCGCATGCGGCCGTCGAACTCGAGGTCCGCGAGCGTCATCGGCTGGACCGCCGTGTAGTCCCAGTGGTCGCCGGGCGTCGTCTGGAAGTGCCACACGTACTCGCCCGTCTGCGGGCGCAACGCGAGGATCGAGGCGAGGAAGAGGTTGTCACCGCCCCCCGGGCTCCGGTGGCTCCGCGACCACGGGGACCCGTTCCCGGTCCCGATGTAGAGGAGGTCGAGGTCCGGGTCGTAGATGATCGAGTCCCAGGCCGTCCCGCCACCGCCCGCGACCCACCACTCGCCGCTCCACGTCTCCGCCGCCATCTCCATGGTTTCGGACTCGAAGCCGTCCGCCGGGTTGCCGGGCACCGTGTAGGTGCGCCACACGAGTTCGCCATCGTCCGCGTCGTAGGCGGACACGTAGCCCCGGACGCCGTACTCGGCTCCCCCGTTGCCGATGATCGCGAGCCCCTGCACCACGCGCACCGCGCCCGTGATCGTGTAGGCCTCGTCGGGGTCGATGGTGAGCGTCTCCCACACGACGTCGCCGGTCTCCGCGTCGAGGGCGACGAGGCGGCCGTCGATCGTGCCGACGATCACCTTGCCCTCGTAGAGCGCGACGCCACGGTTCACGACGTCGCAGCAGGCGAGGCGCCCGCGGATGCGCGGAACGCCGGGGTCGTGACGCCACAGCCGCTCTCCCGTCCGCGTGTCGATCGCGTGCACCACGCTCCACGGGGAACTGATGTACATGACGCCGCCCACGACGAGCGGCGTAGCCTCGACGCCGCCTCGTAGTTCGATGTCGTACGTCCAGGCGAGGCCGAGTCCGTCGACGTTGTCCCGCGTGACTTCATCCAGCGTGCTGAAGCGGTCCTCGGCGTAGTTGCCGCCGTAGGTGAGCCAGTTGCCGTCGGGCCGCGCCGCCTCGAGCACAGCGTCGGTCACATCGCTGGCGCTCCGCACGGCCGACGGCTCGGGCGGCGGCGCGTCCGCGGTGCAGGCGGCGACGGGAGCGAGGAGCAGCAGGGCATGGAGTCGCGTGCGCATAATCTCTCCCGGTCACGGGGATGGGGTACGGCCTCAAGCGAACAGTGTACGATCTAACACTGTCCGATGTCCTCAGTCACGACCAGTTCAAAGAACCTTGAACCCCTCGCGCCTTGCGGCGTTGGAGAGGCGGTGGTCGCCGCTGACCAGCTCGAGCCGCTGCGGATCTTCGGCTGCCGCGGCAAGGGCCGCCGCCAACTGCAGCGCGTCCGCCCCCCGCAGCGGGTGAAGCCGAAGTAGCCTGATCGCACGGTTACGAACCTGTTCGAGGGGCTCGATCTCTATCCAACTGGCCGCCAGCCGCTGAAGCTGCTCCAGGGACCGGTCGAGCCCGCCGGCTTCGAAATGCCGCTCCCGGTGGAGGCGGTTCAGGGCCGACGCGCATTCGACGCGGCTTCCCCACCACGTAACGATCGCCGGATCGTCCCGGATCGTGGCACGGCGCCGGGCGCTGCCCGCCTCGTCCACGAGAAGTGTCACGAGTGCCGACGAGTCCCAGTATTTCAATGGCCCTCGGCGCGCTCGGCCACGATGATCTCGCTGGCGCTCACCCCTTCGGTGAGCCGCGGGGCGGGGACACTCAGGAAGCGTTCGACATCGAACGGAGCGCGGGGAGGGGTTGCCACGCCCCGCCGTACGAGGTCCGCGACTTCATGGTCGCCGCCCAGGTCGTCCGGGCGGCAAGGTTCGATCCGCGCCACGGGCTCGCCGCGATGCGTGATCAGCACAGCTTCCCCGCGACGGACGTCGCCCAGCAGTCCACTGAGGGCGTTCTTCGCTTCGCTGACGCTGGCTCGTCTCATCTGGCCATTCTGGCCATATCGATATCGCCTGTCAAGCCTCAAAGGCTCGTCGGCACGACGACGGCGCGAGCTAGTTTGCGGAGTTCCCGGGCCGCAGGATGACCTCCCCGGGGAGTTCGTCGGTGAACTCGCCGCCGTCGACCGTGAACACGCCGTTCACCATGACGTAGTCGACGCCTTCGCTGAACAGGTCCGGCTCGAGCACGGTGGCCCGATCGCGGAGGCGTTCGAGGTCGAACACGACGAGGTCCGCCCGGTAGCCTTCGCGCAGAAAGCCGCGGTCCTCCAGCCCGATGATCCGCGCCGGCAGCCCCGTCATCGAGCGGACCGCGAACGGAAGCGTGATCGCCTTCAGGTCCTTCACGTAGCGGGCGATCTTGCGCGTGAATGCGCCGAAATGGCGAGGGTGCGCGCCGGGCCGCGAGGCGAACTCGGGCACGCCTTCGACCCCGCTCACGGCCGCGTCCGAGGCCGTGGCCGTGTAGTCCTGCCGGTAGTAGTTGATGACGTCCGCGTCGTGGATCCCGTAGCCGCGCGTCCAGGCCCCGCCGAGGACGTCCGCGTATCCGTTGAGCGCCATGTGGACGACGACCTCCTGGTACGTGACGTCCAGCCGGCGCCCCAGTTCCTCCAGCGTGCGGCCCACCCAGGTCGGGTCGGGGTAGCCCACCACGACTACGCGGTCCGGACCCCCGTTGTGGTCGACGATCCACTCGATGTCGCGGGCGATGAGAGCCTGGAGTTCCGGGTCCGCCCAGCGGCGCTCCAGGTGCCCCCGGGCATCGTCGAACACCCCCGGGCGGTTGTAGACCGGGCTATCCCTCCCGCCGCTCGTGTCCACGGTGTCGTGCACCAGGCTCCAGCGTGGGATCATGGGCCGCGCGCCCCCGCCGAACGTCTCGTACGGGTAGACGTCCAGGTAGACTTGCAGCCCCTCCGCGCGCGCCCGGTTCACGACCAGCGTGTCCTGTTCGGAGCGGCCGAAGCTGGAGCGGCCCCGCGCCTTGTGGTGGCTCGCCACGACGCGGATCCCCGTTTCGCGCGCGACGTTCACAGTCTCCGCCAGCCCCTCGTTACCGTCCACGGGCAAGTCCGTCACGGTGCTCGGCAACTCCCACAGCGGCATGGCCGCCTCGCTGCGCTGGTGCGCGACGTAGAAACCGTCGTAGGGGGCCACGGCCTCGGCCAGGGCAATCACCTCCTCCGGCGTGCTGTAGCGGGCGGGGCGGTACTCGACGCCGGCTCCCAGCCCCCACGCCCCCGACTCCATTCCCTCGCGCACGAGCGCCTGCATGCGGGCGATCTCGTCCTCCGTCGCCGCACGCCAGTAGTCGTTGCCCATCACTTCGGCGCGCACCGTGCTGTGGCCGACCATGGGGACGAAGTTCATCGCGTGTCCCAGCTCCCGGAGAGCCGCGATCTCCGCGCTGAGCGGCCACGTCTGATTGCGGCCGTCCGGCCCGCCGATGACCGTCGTGAGCCCCTGGCTGTTCAGGCTCTTCGCGCGCCGTGCCTCCAAGTGCTCGGAGGTCATGGCGCGGTCGGCATGCGAGTGCAGGTCGATGAAGCCCGGCGAGACGTACATCCCCGTCGCGTCCACCACGCGCCGCGCCGTCGCGTCTCCGAGGCTCCCGATCCGCACGATCCGGTCGCCGGCGATGGCGACGTCCGCCGCGAACCACGGGTTTCCCGTGCCGTCGATGACGCGCCCGTTCCGGATGAGGATGTCGTACTCCTGCCCGGAGAGCCGGAGAGGGAGGGCGCCCGCCGCGAGGGCGGCGCTCGTGGCCAGGAAGACGGCGCGTCGTGCTGTAAGCCGAATCATGTCAATCACCCCGGGGCGGTCGGGCAACATTGTCGGACGACCCTGACGAGTCGGACGATAACGCGACGGTTGCCCGCGGGTCGAATCGGGTAGATATGTTTCCGGCCCTGTCCCCTGTCCGATCCCGGGAGCCGACGATGCACGAGAAGCGCGAAAAGAGCCTTCACGAGATCCGAATGATGAAGTTCGCCCTGGTCCTCGTCGCCATTTCGGGCGCGGTGGCCGCCGATCCGGTGGCGGCGCAGGGCCGGTTCGAGCCGATGGACGTGTTCGAGATCGAATACGCCGCCGACCCGCAGATCTCGCCCGATGGCAGCCAGGTCATCTACGTCCGCACGTCCATGGACATCATGCGGGACGCGAAGAAGTCCGAGCTGTGGATCATGAATGCCGACGGGTCGGATCACCGGCGCGTGGGCGTGGGCGGGTCCCCGCGGTGGTCGCCGGACGGGACCCGGATCGCCTACACCGACGACGGCCAGATCCACGTGCGCTGGATGGATACGGGCGAGGCAGCCACGCTCACGCAGCTCATCGAATCGCCGCGCGGGCTCCGCTGGTCGCCCGACGGGCGCTACCTCGCGTTCAACAAGCTCGTCCCCTACCCGCCGCCGAGCCTCGCCCCGCCGCCCACGCCGCCCGCCGGGGCGGAATGGGCCGATCCTCCCATCATGGAGGACCGCTTCAAGAACCGGCAGGACGGCGTCGGATACCTG
>JAPPBA010000110.1 GCA_026705295.1 Candidatus Palauibacter australiensis | reverse complement strand
TCGGGCGGGAGCGCGTTCGGCCTCGACGCGGCGTCGGGCGTGGTCCGGTATCTCGAGGAGCGCGGGATCGGATACCGGGCCGGGGACCATGTCGTCCCGATCGTGGCGGCCGCGATCCTGTTCGATCTCGGCATCGGCGGCGGGTCCGTTCGGCCGGGGCCGGAGTGCGGTTACGAGGCCGCCCGCGCGGCGAGCACGGCGGCGCCCGCCGAGGGCAGCGTCGGCGCGGGGGCCGGAGCGACGGTCGGGAAGCTCCGCGGCCGCGGCCGCGCGATGAAGGGCGGGATCGGCACCGCCTCGATCACCCTTGAGGACGGTCTCACCGTGGCGGCGGTCGTGGCGGTCAATGCGGTCGGCGACGTGATCGATCCGGCCACGGGAGAGGTCGTGGCCGGCGTCCGCACCGAGGCCGGGACGGGCTTCGCGGACGCTCGCGCTCTGCTGCGCGAGGGCGCCGTGCGGCCGCCGGACGACGCGCCGGACGGCGACCGTTCCGTCGAGAACACGACCATCGGCGTCGTGGCGACGAACGCGCGCCTCTCGAAGGCCGAGATCACGAAGGTCGCGCAGATGGCGCACGACGGGCTCGCCCGCGCCATCTACCCGGCCCACACCCCGAGCGACGGCGACACCCTGTTCGGCCTCGCCACCGGCACGCACACGGACGACGCAGGTCTGGCGCGGATCGGCGCGCTCGCCGCGGACATGGTCGCCGAGGCGATCCTGCGCGCCGTCCGCGCCGCCACCGGCCTCCCCGGCCTCCCCTCCGTGGCAGATCTGGAGGGCACCGGCGGCTGATCGTTGGAGCGGCCGATCAACCGCGGCTATTCTTCTCGTATGAAACCGACGACCCCCCGCTCTCCAGACTCCGAATCCAAACGGCCCGAGCGGTCGGTGCCAGCGCCCTTCCGCCTGGTGACTGTGCGCGCCGCGCCCCGTCCGGGCGTCGATCTGGATCGGCCGAGGGCGCTTGAGCTTGAAGACGATCAGGCCCGGTTCGGACGCGGATGACGCTCCGTAGTCCCTCTCGGACGCGGCCGTCTTGAACGCGGCCCGGTAAGCTTGCCGTGATCGCGTGAACGCCGGCCTGTGGGTGCTACTCGCTTACGCTGCGGGGCTCGTGGCGCTGGGGGCGTGGATTGGGCGGCGGGTTGGCCGGGCGGGGAGCTTTTTCGTCGCGGACCGGAAGCTCGGGCCGGTGCTGCTCTTCGCCACCGTGCTGGCCGCCAACCTCGGGGCGGGCACGACGGTGGGCGCGGCGGGACTCGGCTACCGGGACGGGCTCAGCGCGTGGTGGTGGGTCGGCTCGGCCGGCATCGGGACGATCCTGCTCGCCCTCTGGGTCGGGCCGCGCATCTGGAAGGTGGCCGCGCGCCACGGGCTCCTCACCATGGGCGACTACCTCGACCTGCGCTACGGCCGCTCCGTGCGGCTGCTGATCGCCGTTCTGCTCTGGTTCGCCACCCTGACCATCGTGTCCGGGCAGCTCATCGCCATGGCCGAGATCGTCTCGGTCGTCGCCGGAACCCCGCGCTGGATCGGCGCGCTCGTGGGCGGGATCGTCGTCATCGTCTACTTCAGCGCCGGCGGCCTGGTGGCGTCGGCCTGGGTCAACCTCGTCCAGCTCATCGTGCTGCTCGCAGGGTTCGCGGTCGCGATCCCGTGGGCGCTCTCCGACATCGGCGGCTGGGCCGCCGTCGAGGCCACCGCTGCGCGCACGTCGCCGGACTACCTGAATCTGTGGCAGGGCGGCGGGTCCGGGTGGGTCTACATCGCCCTCCTCGCGCCCGCCTTCATCATCTCCCCGGGGCTGGTGCAGAAGGCCTACGGAGCGACGGGTCCCCGGGCGATCCGGATCGGACTCCTCGCCGCCGGCGTCGGGCTCATCCTGTTTGCCTTCGCGCCGACGCTGCTCGGCATGATCGCCCGCGTCTACGATCCCGCGCTCGCCAGCCGCGAGCAGGCCCTGCCCATGCTCCTCGCCACCGCGCTGCCGCCCGCGCTGGGGCTGCTCGGCCTCGCCGCGGTGTTCTCCGCCGAGGTGAGTTCGGCCGACGCCGGGCTGTTCATGCTCTCGACCTCTCTCTCGAAGGACCTTTACAAGGGATCCCTGAGACCCGAGGCGACGAGCCAGCAGGTGCTACGGGTGGCGCGAGGCGCCGCGATTGCCGGGGGGACGCTGGGCGTGCTGCTCGCGCTCTGGCTCGAGAGCGTGATCGCGTCGCTCACGATCTTCTACTCGATCCTGAGCGTGAGCCTGTTCGTTCCGGTGGCTGCCGGGCTCCACTCAAAGCGCGCCGGCGTACCGGAAGCCCTGGCCGCGATCGGGGCCGGCCTCGCGGCGCTGGGCGCCGTCCACATCTTCGCCCCGGCCGACGCGCCCGCCCTCCTCGACCGCACGCTCATCGGCCTCGTCGTCTCCGCCGCCGCCTTCGCCCTCGTCGCGCTGGCCCGCGGACGCCGGCGCGGCGCGTGATGTCATCCTTGCAAATCCGGCACGCCATTCCGGATTTGCAAGGAAACGCCCGTCGTACGCTGGATATCGAGTGGGAGCAGGGCTAACCTCCCGGCCACCTGACGACAGAAAGGGACGACCATGCCGGCAGGGGCCTTCAACAGAGCCGTACGCCGAGTCCTGATCTGCATTGCGGCGGCTGCCAGCGCCGCGAGCTGCGGGGGCGAGGGGCAGCGGACGCTCTCGATCGCGACGGGGAACACGAACGGGCTCTACTACCCGCTCGGGGGCGGCCTGGCGTCGATCTGGTCGCGGCACGTCGACGGCGTGAACATGAAGGCCGAGACCACCGCCGGCTCCGTGACGAACCTCATCCAAGTCGCCAAGGGGGAGAGCGAGGTCGGCTTCACGCAGGCGGACGCGCTCGCCGCGGCGCTGGCCGGCCGCGGGCGCTTCCCGGAGCCCATGCCGCTCGCCTCGCTCGGGAAGCTCTATCCCAACGTCGTGCACCTCGTGACGATCCGGAGCACGGGGATCGAGTCCGTGCAGGACCTCCGCGGGCGCCGCGTATCGGTGGGCCCGCCGGGGTCGGGGAACGCGGTCACCGCCTGGAACGTGCTCCAAGCGATGGGGATCGGGGAGTCCGACTTCACCGTGCGGCAGCTCAACTACGCGCAGATGTCGAACGGGCTCAAGGACGGGACGCTGGATGCCGGGTTCATCGCGGGCGGCGTGGGCATGCCCGCCGTGGTCGAGATCGGCGTCTCCCGGTCCATGGTCCTCGTCCCCTTCTCGGAGGATGAGATCGCGACGATCGTCCGGTCGGAGCCCGCGTACAGCGGCTTCCGTGTGCCACCCGGCGTCTACCGCGGCGTGGATGAGGCGGTGCTCACGCCTACGCTCTGGAACCTGGTCGTCGTCCACCGCGCGATGGAGGCGGGACTCGCCTACGATCTCACGCGCACGATGCTCGAGCGCCGCGAGGATCTCGAGAACATCTCCGGGGTGGCGAGCTTCATCACGCCGCCCTCCGCGCGCGACGTGGGCGACTTCCCGCTCCACCCCGGCGCCCGGCGCTACTTCGACGAAGTTCTGGACCCCGCGGCGCGTTGACGGCGCATTGACGATCCGTTGACGACCCGGCGGCCGCCGTGGCGGCGCATCATCTTCGCCCTCGCGGTAGGGCTCTCCCTCTTCCAGCTCTGGCAGAGCACGACCGGCACGCTCTCGGCCACGCTCGGCCGGCCCATCCACCTCGCCTGGGTCGTCGTCCTCACCTTCCTCGCCAAGCCCTCGTGGACGGGGGAGGGCCCCGCGCCCCGCTGGAGCCTGTGGCTCGATGCCGCTCTGGCGCTGGTCGCCCTCTACTGCGGGTGGGTCATCGTGGGCTTCGACTACCGCGGGGTCGACCACATCCTGGACGGACTCACGACCCACAACCTGATCGCGGGCCTGGTGTTCGTGATCCTCCTCTTCGAGGCGACCCGCCGGGCCGTGGGCTGGGTGATGGTCGCGGTGGGCCTCGTCTTTCTCCTCTACGCGGGGTTCGGCGACCTGCTGCCGGACGTGATCGCGAATCGCGGCTTCACGCTGGAGCGCATCCTCCGCTTCCAGATCTTCACGGGGTCGGGCCTGTTCGGGACGCCGCTGGGGATCGCGGCGGGGACCGTGTTCATCTTCGTCCTCTTCGGGGCGTTCCTCGAGGTGACGGGGGCGGGGCGCTTCTTCATCGACCTCGCCTTCGCCGCTGCGGGCCGCTTCCGGGGCGGGCCGGCCAAGGCGAGCGTCATCGCCTCCGCGGCCATGGGGTCGATCTCCGGCTCGGCGATCGCCAACACGGTGACGACGGGCGCGCTCACGATCCCGATGATGAAGAAGCTCGGCTACCGTCCGGAGCAGGCGGGCGGGATCGAGGCGGCCGCCTCCACCGGCGGCCAGATCATGCCGCCGATCATGGGCGCCGGCGCCTTCATCATGGCGGACTTCACGAACACCCCGTACCGGGAGATCGTGGCGCTCTCCATCGCGCCCGCGATCCTCTACTTCGGCTGCACGCTCCTCTTCGTCCACCTCATGGCCCTGAAACTGGGACTCCGGGGGATGAAGAACCCGCCGCCGGTGCGGCGCACGCTGCGCGAGGGCGTCCACTTCCTCCTTCCGCTGGGGCTCGTCGTCGCGCTCCTCCTCCTCAACTACTCGCCCCCGCTGGTCGGGGCGGTGGGCTGCCTCGCCGTCGTCGTGACGGGGATGGCGCGGAAGCGGACGCGGGTCGGCTGGCGCACGATCCTGGAGGGGCTGCGGACAGGCGCGGTGCTGGCGCTGCCGATCTCGCTCGCGTGCGCCACGGCCGGGATCGTGGTGGGCGTGATCGGCCAGACGGGGATCGGCCTCCAGTTCACCGAATCCGTCGTGCAGGCGGCGGGCGGGCTGCTGTGGCTCGCGCTCATCTTCATTGCGATCGCGGCGCTCGTCCTCGGGA
This sequence comes from Candidatus Palauibacter australiensis, assembly GCA_026705295.1. Taxonomy (NCBI): domain Bacteria; kingdom Pseudomonadati; phylum Gemmatimonadota; class Gemmatimonadia; order Candidatus Palauibacterales; family Candidatus Palauibacteraceae; genus Candidatus Palauibacter; species Candidatus Palauibacter australiensis. The sequence goes on along the minus strand of JAPPBA010000110.1, from coordinate 35,273 downwards.
TGGGACTGCCCGTGACCGCGGCCTACATCGTGATCTCGGTCATGGCCGCGCCGGCGCTGGAGGGGCTCGGGCTCTCCCTCCTCGTCGCGCACATGATCATCTTCTGGCTCTCGCAGACGTCGAACGTGACGCCGCCCATCGCGCTCGCCGCCTTCGCGGGGGCCGGGGTGGCGGGTTCCGCGCCCATGCGGACGGCGACCCAGGCCGTGAAGCTCTCCCTCGGCTTCTTCATCGTGCCCGCGATGATGGCCTATTCGGCCCTGATCCTGGTGGACGGCACCTCCGTGCCGGCGTTCATCTTCGCCATCCTCTGCACGGTGGCGCTCATCTCGGTCGCGGCGTACGCGATCGAAGGGTTCGCGGTGGCCGCATGCGGCGGCGCCGAGCGCGCCCTGTTCGCCCTGGCGGGCGCCCTCATCCTGGTCCCGAACGACCCGGCACGGATCGCCGGCGTGCTGCTGGGCGCCACGGTGTTGGCTCTCCACGCCCAGAACGCGCGGAGGGCACGGAAAACCGGGTAGCCGCGGGCGTCAGTCTCCTCGCGCCTCGGCGGCGGCGCGGCGCATCGCCTTCTTGCGCTCGATCGGGTCGAGCTTGCGCTTGCGGAGGCGGATCGCGTCGGGCGTGATCTCGATCAGCTCGTCGTCGTTGATGAACTCGAGGGCGAGTTCCAGCGTCAGTTCGCGCGGCGGCTCCAGGCGCACGTTCTCGTCCGCGGCGGCGGCGCGCATGTTCGTGAGCTTCTTCCCCTTCGACACGTTGACCTCGAGGTCGCCGGCGCGGACGTGCTCGCCCACGATCATCCCGCTGTAGACCTCGACGCCGGGGCCGATCAGCATCTCGGCCCGTTCCTGCAGGTTGAAGAGGGCGAAGGCCACCGACGTTCCCGGGCGGTCCGCGACGAGCACTCCCCGGCGCCGGTGTTCGAGGCGTCCGGCTCGGGGGCCGTACTCGAGGAAGCGGTGGTGCAACTGGCCCTCGCCGCGCGTGTCCGTGAGGAACTCGGAGCGGTATCCGAACAGGCCGCGCGACGGAAGCCTGAAGTCGAGGCGCACCGGGCCCTGGTCCGTCGGCCGCATCGAGAGGAGTTCAGCCCGCCGGCTTCCCATCTTCTCCATCACCACGCCGACCATCCCGGACGGCACCTCGATCACGGCCTCCTCGTACGGCTCCAGGACCTCCCCGTCCGGTCCCTCCCGCAGGATGACGCGGGGGCGCGAGACGGAGAACTCGTACCCCTCCCGACGCATCGTCTCCATGAGAATCGTGAGGTGGAGTTCCCCGCGCCCCGAGACGGAGAAGGTGTCGGGCGACTCCGTGGGCTCGACGCGAAGGGCGACATTCCTCTCCAGTTCCCGGAAGAGGCGCTGGCGCAGTTGCCGGGTCGTGACGTACTTGCCCGTCCGCCCGGCGAAGGGGGCGTCGTTGACCCGGAAATCCACCGCGAGGGTGGGCCGCTCGACGGCGATCCCCCGGAGGCGCTCCCTGTGGCCGGGGTCCGTGACCGTCTGGCCGATCTCCACGCCTTCGAGTCCCGCCAGCGCCACGATGTCGCCGGCGCTCGCGCGGGGCGTTTCGACCCGCTTCAGGCCGTCGAAGCCGTAAATCTTGAGCACCCGGGCCGGGATCGCCTCGTCGTCCGGGACGGGCCCCGGCTCGCCGAGCGGCAGCAGCACCACCCGATCCGCCTCGGCCACGGCGCCCCGCTCGATGCGGCCGATCGCGATGCGCCCCACGTAGCTGGAGTGGTCCAGCGTCGAGGCCAGCATCTGGAACGGTCCCTCGGGGTCGCCGGCGGGGGTGGGGACCGCCGCCACGATCGTCTCGAACAGCGGCTCCAGGTCTCCGCCGCGCGCCTCGCTGTCCGGCGATGCCCAGCCGTCCCGCGCGCTCGCGTAGAGGAAGGGGGCGTCGAGCTGGGACTCGGTGGCGTCCAACTCCAGGAACAGTTCCAGCACGTCGTCGTGCACTTCGGTGGCGCGCTGGTCGGGCCGGTCCACCTTGTTGATCACCACCACGGGCGCGAGCCCCAGCGCGAGGGCCTTCCGCGTGACGAAGCGTGTCTGCGGCATGGGCCCCTCGGCGGCATCCACCAGGAGGAGCACGCCGTCCACCATCCGGAGGATGCGCTCGACCTCGCCGCCGAAATCCGCGTGGCCAGGCGTGTCGACGATGTTGATCCGCGTCTCGCCCCAGCGCACGGCCGTGTTCTTCGACAGGATCGTGATGCCGCGCTCGCGCTCCAGCGGGTTGGAGTCCATGACGCGCTCCTCGACGCGCTCGTGCGACTGGAAGGCGCCCGCCTGCCGCAGCATGTGGTCGACGAGCGTCGTCTTCCCGTGATCGACGTGGGCGATGATCGCAATGTTCCTGATCTTCCCGGGCGGGGGCGCCACGCAGGCCTCGACTTCCGCGTACTCGCGGTTGGGGGGAAACGGCGGGGAATCGCGTGGATATTCTACCGTCGCCGGCACCGAACGACAAAGCGGTGCGGGGTGGCGAGGGCGTGTGCATGGCGGCGAGGGCGACACTAGGTTGCCGCGGCGATTCTGGCGCGGCCGGAGGTGCGAGCTGAGAACGAAAAAGTGGATGGCGGTGGCCGGACTGTCGGTCGTCTTCGTCTGGGTCTCGATCTGGTTCCGCTTCCGGGAGGTCGAACCGCCGCCCCCGCCCGAACCTGCCGATCTTCGCCTGTGGGATTTCCTGGGTTGCCGGCACCTCCAGTTCGATATCTGGCTCGCGGACGAGGGCGGCGAGGCTCCCGAGGCCGATCCGCCTGTCGTACGGTCGCTCATGCTGTTCGCCGACTCCGTCGACGCGTACGGGAGGGAGATGACCGCCTACAAGGCCGTCCCTCTCGCGGGAGACGGAGACCTCTCCGGCATGGAGACGCGCTGGTTCACGCGGGCCGACACGCTCTGGGTCGTGTGGTCGAGTCCGGAGGTGCGGGGCGCTGTGGCGCTGCGCCGCAGTCGCGGGGACATGGTCGGACGGGCGGTGGCGCGGCTACGGGGGCAAGCGGCCGCCGCATCTCCTGCGGGTGACGCCTCGGTTCAGGCCCGGGCGACGTCCTGGGCGGTGAACTGCCACTCGCTGCGTCCCAACCGGATCGGCCCCGTCGACCGGTAGCAGGTCGTGGCTGGCGGCGGCCTCTAGAGGAAGGAGGGATCGAAGCCGTCGGAGGCTTCTTCGTTCTCCTCGCGCACGAGGGTGAGGATCGCGCCCTGGGGGGCGACGAGGTACTGGGTGCCCTCGAAGGTGATCTCCACCGCGGCCTTCCGGAAGAAGAGCGCGTAGTCTCCCGGTCGCGCCTGCATGGGAAGATAGCGGGCTTCGGTGGCGCCGATCTTCCAGGGCTCGTCCCCGAGTTCGGCGGGCGGACCGACCGGCGTCCCGGGGCCGACGGCCACGACCGTTCCCGCCTGCACGGCCTGCTTGTCGATCGCGGTGGGAGGGAGATAGAGGCCGACGTTCGTGCGGTCCTCGCCCTCCAGCGGCTCGATGAGTACGCGGTCGCCGACGACGATGAGTTTCTTCTCGCTCATGCGGCACGATAGGGAACGGGGGCGGCCCCGGACAGGTTGATCAGCCGGCCTGGGCCTTCAGCCGGTTCGGGCTCCCTTCGCCGGGTCGTCGTCGACCCGCGAACGTTCGCTGGCAATGAAGCCGTCCACGCTCTCGGGGACGAGGAGGTTGTCGGCGATGCGGGCGATCTCCTCGGCCTCGCGCCACCGCGCCTCCAGTTCCTTCAGTTCCCCCTCCAGCGCTTCGCGCTCCGCCTGCTCGTGCGTCGCCATCTCGATGGCAAGCCGCATGTCCACCTTGAGACCCGCCAGGGTTCCGGGAAGCGGCTTCATGAGATTCTCGACCTTCTTGGGGGGGAGATCCGCCTTTCCCGAGCCGGAGAAGTCGCTCATGGCGCGGCGAGCCGCCCCTGGCAGGAAAGCCTCCGGATGTCCGGCCTCCTCGATCCGCTCGACCGCGGCGCGGATCGCCTTCCGGGCCCCGCCACTCCGGTTGGCGTGGGCCATGAGCTGGCCCGCGAGGCCGATCGCTTCGCTCCCGTGCACGATCATCGTATGCCGGCGGTTCTTGCGCTTGCGGGTCTTCCCCCACTTGTCCCAACCCGGGATGTGATCGACGCGGAGGTCCCACCCCGATGCGTCGGGGCTGGGTACCAGGCGAGACGTGTAGAGGTGCTTCCGTTGTATTCGGATGGGATCGCCGTGCTCGTCCCTGAGACGGAGAAGGACGCGGTCCCGGTACCAGGCTTGAGCCCCCTGGAAGAGCCCCGGGAAGATGCCGCCCATCGCGAACCCGGCGATCGTGCCGCCGACTACGACCGCGCCCGCCGCCGTCCCGACGGCCCCGGTGACGAGCACGGCCCGCCGCCGCCGCCGACCGAACTGGTCGCCGTAGCGCCATGCGGCGAACTCCTGGCGGACGGGGTCGCCGACGCGGACGAGTTCGAGGCCCTCCTTGAGCTTCGCCAACCCGATGTTGTCGGAGGCGACCCGCATGCGGGTGCCCTCGAAGGCGCGTTCGCAGGCTTCGATCGCCTCCCAGCGCGTCTCGAGCGGCGACAGGTTCCAGCGCTCGCAGCGCCGGCACACGACCCAGAGCCGTCCTCTGGCTCCGTCGAAGGCCAGACGGCGCCCGACGGGGAACTCCTCGATGGCTTCGTTCCGCTTGAGGTCGGCGTGGCAGAAGATACAGGTCGTATACATGCGCCCCCAATGTTGTGGACCGGCTCGGTCGGGGATACCCGCGACCGCCGCCACTTCATCGCTTCCCGTGACACCCGCCGCCGCGCGTGGCGCGCCCCGTCCGGAATCTCTTCCGTATGCAGATTTGCGATATAAAGATGATCTTTATATCATGCTTCAGAGGCTCCCGGGTGAGCCGGGCGCCGAGGTGAACGTGGACGGTCGAAACGAGGTGCCGCTTGCAGGCCACTCTCTCGAAGCGAATCAACGAGCTGCTCGTGCTCGCGGTCCTGGAGCGGGGACCCGCGCACGGCTACCAGATCGCGCTCTCCGTGGAGGAACGGACGGGGGGCGCCTTTTCGTTTCAGCACGGGACGCTCTACCCGATCCTGCACCGGCTCGAGACGGATGGACACGTGCGCGGCAAGTGGGGCGGGGAGGGCCGGCGGCGGAAGACGTACGAACTGACCGACGCGGGCCGTGCCGAACTGGCGGCGGGGGCGGCGCAACTGGAGCGGCAGTTTCGGGTGCTGCTGGAACTCTTCGCGGGGACCCATGCGGCCTGAGCATCCCCTGGCCGACGTCGAACGGAGTCTCGCGGTGTCGCCGCGACGCCGCCTCGACGTGCTGGAGGAAGTCGACGCCGACGCGGAGGCGCTGCAGGCGGAACTGGAACGTCGCGGATACGGGCCGGCGCAGGCACGCCGCGCCGCCCTCCGGCGGGTCGTGCCGGGGACGGAGACGCTCGCGCAACTCGAGGCGCAGCACGCCCCGCCTCTGGGCCGCTGGGCGCGGGGCACGGGATGGATCGACCGGGCGGAACGCCTCGGGATTCTCGTGGCCACGGGCCTGGCCGGGGCGGTGGCATGCATCACGATTCTCGGAGCGGGTCCGCTCGGCTCCGCGGCCGTGCTGGCCTGGCCCCAGGTCATCGTCGTCGCCCTGCTCGCCGCGAACTGGACCCGGGCCGCCAAGCGTCTCTGGATCGACGGCGACCTGCGGCCCGAACTGCGGCGCCGGCTGTGGGAGCGGCAGATCGGCCTCATCGTCCTCGCGGTCGCCCTCGGGGCGCTGGGCGCCGCCCGTGAGGTCTACGGCGCCTTCGGAGCGCTTGAAGCCGAAGCCTTTGCGCCGCCGGCCATGTGGGACGCCGTCGGCCGCATCGTCTCCTTCGCCGCGCTCGGGTTGAGCGCGGCGATCTTCGGACTCTTCGGCTGGCTCGCGATCACCCCGCGCCTGATCGACGACGAAACGATGGAGCACCGCATATCGGCGTTCTTCGCCTCGCGGCTCCCACCCACCTCATCAACGCGGAGGTAACGATGTCCTTCCTCGAATCGCTCGGGTTCATCCAGTATCCGATCTGGATCGTGCTGATCCTGATGCTGGTACAAATCGGACGCGCGACGGCCGACTGGTTCCGGTCGTCCGGAGCCCCGCCGGCGGGTCTGCGCATCCATTCCATCCTGGTGCTCGGGGCGCTCGCCGCGTGCCTCGGGGTGCTCGGGTCGCTGGTCGGCGTCTGGCTGGCCGCGGAAGCCATCTCGCGGGCGGGGGAGGTGAACGCGGGGCTGGCGTGGGGCGGGATCCAGGTCGCCCTGGGCTCGTCCATCGTCGGTTTCCTGATCCTCGGCGTGGCGTCGATCGCCTGGCTCGTCCTGCAGTACGCGAGCGGTCGGCGGGATCCCGGAATGGCGCGCTGATGCGCGTCCCGGCGCTGGTCGCGGCCGGTCTCGTCCTCGTGCTCGGCGCCTGCGCCCCGGAGCCGGAGGGAGGTCTCGGGGGCCTGTCGCGGCGCGACTCGGCGGGGGTGGCAATCTCCGACAACGAGGCCGGCGACGCTCCGTTCGCGGGTGGGGCGGCGCACATCGCGGATCTCATGACGCCGGACAGCGCGCTCACGGCGCTCCCCTGGGGGGTGGTCGCGGATCCGGCGGCCGAGCGCGTCTACGTGGCGGACATGACGGGCGCCCGCGTCGCCGTGTTCGACGGCGCGGGGGCGTTCGTGGAGGCGTTGGGACGGGCGGGAGAGGGTCCGGGCGAGTTTCGGGGCGTGTCCGCGCTGACGTTGGCGCCGGGCGGGACGCTCGTGGCGCTCGACGCGAGACGGGGCGTGCTCAGCCGCTGGTCCCCGGATGGAGAGTTCGCGGGCGAGGAGCGGCTCCCGGCGAGCTACTGGGGACCCGGGTTCGCGGTCGGCGAGGGCGGGGCGGCGGAATGGTTCGCGACCGTCGGTTCGGCCACGGCGGACATGTCGATGGACCAGACGCTGGCGGTGCACACGCCGCGCGGAGCGGAACCGGTCCACGTCGTGCGGCGGGAACTGTCGCTCATGGAATTGCCGTGCGCGTCCATGCCCGCCCCGAAGGTGTTCGCGCCGGACGCGGTGTGGGCGAGCCGCGGCGACACGCTCTGGTTCGTGAACGGGGACGGGTTCCGGATCGACGGCTACGCGCGGGGAGCGGTCTTCGCCAGCCTGCGGCGGGCGGCGGCCCCCGCGATCCCGGTCACGCGGGCGATGGCGATGGCGTCGCTCTCCTTCGGCCCGGGCCCGTACGGGAGCCTCATGCGGCAGTGCGGCGTGACGGCCGGGGAAGTGGTCGACGCCACCGGATATGAAGAAGTGCTGTCTCCCATCGTCGGGTTCACGCCCGATCCGGCGGGCGGGCTGTGGGTGTCGCGGCGGACGCGTGGTCTCATCCCCGAGGTCATCGATGTGATGGGACCCGGAGGCGGATACCTGGGGACGCTCGACATCCCCGCCATCCCCGTCGGGTTCGTGTCGCCGTTGCGGCTGGTCGCCGTGCGGCCGGTGCCGGAGACGGGGGAGATCCGGGTGTCGCTGTACGAAATCGGGACGGACGCCGCGGCGGCCGGCGGATCGGGCGCCCGCGATGGCCGCGGGCCCGCCGCCGGGAGCCCGCCCGCTCGGATCGGGTCGGTACTGCGCGGCGGGTCCAGACAATCGTCCTCCGCCGCGGCGTCGGCCCCGCCCCGGCGCCCCTCGGAGCCCAACCCGGCGGGCCTGCGCGAGTTTAGGGACTGCGACCTCTGTCCGGTCATGGTGGAAATGCCGCCGGGAGGGTTCGTGATGGGGCGGGCCGAGGGAGAAGACCGGCGCCTGGGGCTCGACCGGGAGCCGGACCGGCCGGAGTTCAGCCGGGAGCGGGAGCGTCCCCGCGTGCGGATCGAGTTCGGACACCGGTTCGCCATCGGCAAGTACGAGGTGACGTTCGACGAGTGGGACCGCTGCGTGGCAGCGGGAGGATGCGACTACCGGCCCGAGGACAGGGGGTGGGGGCGGGGCGACCGTCCCGTGATCCACGTCTCCTACCTCGACGCCGAGATGTACCTGGCCTGGCTGGCGGAGGAGACCGGCCGCCCGTACCGGCTGCCGAGCAGCGCCGAGTGGGAATACGCGGCCCGCGCCGGGACGACGACCGCCCGCTGGTGGGGAGACGAGGTCGGGAGCGGACACGCGGTGTGCGACGAGTGCGGCCTCGACTGGGAGGTGGGGTCCACCGCGCCCACGGGATCGCTGCCGCCGAACCCGTGGGGACTCCACGACATGCTGGGCAACGTGTCCGAACTCGCGGCCGACTGCTGGACGGCCACCTACGACGAGGTGCCCACCGACGGCTCACCCGTCCGCGAAGCGTCCCATCACTGGAGCGAAGGCCGCTGCCTGCGTCCCACCTGGCGGGGCGGCGCCTTCTACCACTTCCGCTGGACCGTACGCTCGGCGTGGCGCAGCGGCGGCAGCATTCTGGCCACCGCCGAAGCGCGCCACGCCCATCCGCAGGTCGGCGGCGGCACCGGCTTCCGCGTCGCCCTCACGTTCGACGCGCCGACCCCGGACCCGGCCCGCTAACCACTCCCGCCGACTCCCGGGCCCGGCCCGGTTGCCCCGGCCCCGCAGCCCGTTCTAGACTGAATCCCCCCGGCCGACGGGCGGCCGGATGAGTCCCGTTCCGGGAGCTCCGCCGGCGCTCCCGCCGGCACAGGATCAGGAGTGGCCGCATGAAGCGCATCTCCATGACCGTGAACGGGGTTCGGCACGAGGCGGACGTCGAACCCCGCACCCTCCTCGTTCATTTCATCCGCGAACAACTCGAACTGACCGGCACCAACGTGGGCTGCGACACGTCCTCGTGCGGCGCCTGCACGATTCTGATGAACGGTCAGTCGGTGAAGTCGTGTACCGTGCTCGCTGTCCAGGCGGACGGCGCGGACGTGGCCACGGTCGAGGGGCTCGCGAGCAACGGCGACTGGCACCCGGTCCAGAAGGCGTTCCACGAGAACCACGGTCTGCAATGCGGGTTCTGCACGCCGGGGATGATGATGGCCGCGGTGGGATACCTGGATGAGAACCCGTCGCCCACGGAGGACGACGTCCGGCTCGCGCTGGAGGGCAACCTCTGCCGGTGCACCGGCTACCACAACATCGTCAAGGCGGTGCTCGCGGCCGCCGACGACATGGGCTCTTAGGCGAGGAGAGAGAACATGGCGACGGCTGAAAAATACGTTGGCGGTGGGGTCCCGAGGAAAGAGGATCCCAAGCTTCTCACGGGGCAGGGCGCGTTCCTGGAAGGCCTCACGCTGCCCGGCATGCTTCATGCGGCGCTCGTGCGCAGTCCGCACGGTTCGGCGCGCATTAACTCGGTGGACGTTTCCGACGCCGAGGCCGCGGAGGGCGTGGTGGCCGCGTACAGCGGGGCCGACCTGGCCGATGAATGGGCGGCGGGACTGCCCATGGCGTGGCCCGTGACCGACGACATCCGGATCCCCGATCACTGGCCCGTGGCGCAGGATGCCGCGCGCTACGTGGGCGACGCGGTGGCGGTCGTGGTCGCGACGAGCCGCAACGCGGCGCTGGACGCGGCGGAACTGGTCGAGGTCGATTACGAGGTGCTGGACGCGGTCGTGGACGTGGAGGCGGCGCTGGCCGACGACGCGCCGCGCGTGCACGAGTCATTCGACGACAACAAGAGCTACACGTGGGCGCTGACGAACGGTGACGTGGACGCGGCCTTCGCGAAGGCGGACGTGGTCGTCAGTGAGCGCTACACGCAGCCGCGGCTGATCCCGAACGCGATGGAGCCGCGCGCCGTCGTCGCGCAGTCCGTCCCCTCGACGGGCGACTTCACCGTGTGGTCCACGACGCAGATCCCGCACGTGGCGAAAGTCCTGTTCGCGCTCACCCTCGGGATCCCCGAGGGCCAGATCCGGGTCATCGCGCCCTCCGACGTGGGCGGCGGCTTCGGCTCCAAGCTCAACGTCTATGCCGAGGAGGCGCTCTGCATCGCCCTCGCGCGCCGTCTCGGGAAGCCGGTCAAGTGGGTCGCGGGCCGCAGCGAGGGATACCTGGCCACGATCCATGGCCGCGACCAGGTCCAGAAGATCGAGATCGCGGCGACCTCCGACGGCGACATCCTCGGGTACCGCGTGAACATCGCGGCGGCGATGGGCGCCTACCTGCAGCTCGTGGCGCCGGGGGTCCCGCTCCTGGGCGCCTTCCTCTACTGCGGTTGCTACGGCGGCGAGGCGTACCACTTCGAGTGCACGGGCGTGTTCACGAACACGACGCCAACGGACGCCTACCGGGGCGCGGGCCGGCCCGAGGCCACCTACGCCATCGAGCGGGCGATCGACGCGCTCGCTCGCGAGGTCGGCGTGGACGCGGCGGAGATCCGGCGCCGCAACTTCCTCCCGGCCGGCGACATGGTGCAGAGCCCGGGCGGGCTCGCCTTCGACTCGGCCGACTACGAGCCCGCGCTCGACCGGGCGCTGGAACTGCTGGACTACGACGGGTTCCGGAGCGACCAGGCAGAACGCCGGGCGGGAGGGGGCGGCAAGCAGATCGGGGTCGGGTTCTCCTCCTACGTGGAGATCTGCGGGCTCGCGCCCTCGCAGGTGCTGGCCTCGCTGAAGTACGCAGCCGGCGGCTGGGACGCGGCCACGGTGCGCATGCTGCCGACCGGAAAGGCGGAGGTCGTGACGGGCAGCTCGCCGCACGGGCAGGGGCACGTGACCTCCTGGTCCCAGATCGCGGCGGACGCGCTCGGCATTTCGTACGAGGACGTCACGGTCCTCCACGGCGACACGCACGTGGCGCCGCACGGGATGAACACCTACGGGAGCCGCAGCCTCGCGGTGGCGGGCGTCGCCGTGCACAATGCGTGCGACCGGGTGGTGGATAAGGCGAGAGGGCTCGCGGCGCACCTGCTCGAGGTGGCGCCCGAAGACCTCGAGTACGAGGCGGGGACCTTCTCGGTGAAGGGCGTGCCGGACCGCACGAAGTCGATGCCGGAACTCGCCTTCGCGGCGTGGACGGCCCACAGCCTGCCGGAAGACTCCGAGCCGGGGCTCGAGGCGAGCTGCGTGTACGACCCGCCGAACTTCACCTTCCCCTTCGGCACGCACGTGGCCGTCGTCGAGGTGGATACGGAGACGGGCGCGGTGGATCTCGTCCGCTACATCGCGGTCGACGACTGCGGGCCCGTGATCAACCCCGTCATTGTCGACGGCCAGGTGCACGGCGGCGTCGCGCAGGGGATTGCGGCCGCGCTGTACGAGGAGGCGACGTACGCGGAGGATGGGACGCTCGAGACCTCGTCGATGGTCAACTACCTCGTGCCGTCCGCGGCGGAATTCCCGTCCTTCGAGACGGATCGAACGGTGACGCCGAGCACCTCGAACCCCATGGGGGTGAAGGGGATTGGCGAGGCAGGGACGATCGGGTCGGCGCCGGCCGTGATCAACGCGATCGTGGACGCGCTCTCGCACCTCGGCGTGACGAACATCCCGATGCCGGCGAGTCCGGAACGGGTCTGGCGAGCGATTCAGGCGGCCCAGGGAGGTGAGGCATGATTCCCGCGTCTTTCGACTACGAGCGCGCGTCGTCTCTCGATGAGGCGCTGAGCCTGCTCGCCGAGGGCGGCGAGGACGCCCGGCCGCTGGCTGGCGGACATTCGCTGCTACCGCTCATGCGGTTGCGACTCGCGCGGCCCTCGCTGCTCGTCGATATCGGCGGCCTGGACGAACTGCGCGGCGTGCACGCGGATGGGGACTCGGTCGTCATCGGCGCGCTGACGACGCATCACGAAGTGGCCGGCGCGTCCGAACTCACGGGCGGCAGCGGCCTCCTCGCGAAGGTGGCGGAAGGGATCGGCGATCCCCAGGTGCGGCACCGCGGCACGCTCGGCGGCTCCGTCGCGCACGCGGATCCGGCCTCCGACCTTCCGGCGGCGCTGCTCGCGCTCGATGCGGAGGTCACGCTCGCGGGACGCGATGGCACGCGATCGGTGGCCGCGGCGGACTTCTTCGTCGGTCCGTTCATGTCGGCCGCGGCCGATGGCGAGATCGTGACGGGCGTCCGGGTGCCGAAGCGGGAGGGCTCGGGCAGCGCCTACCGGAAGTTCCAGCGCCGCGCGCAGGACTGGGCGATCGTCGGCGTGGCCGCGGTCGTGAACTGGACGGAGTCGGGCATCGCGGGCGCCGCGATCGGGCTCACGAACATGGGCGGCACGCCGTTGCGGGCGCCCGGAGTCGAAGCGGCCCTGAACGGCGCGTCCGAGAAGGCGCAGATCCTCGCGGCGGCGTCGAAGGTGTCGGAACTCGAGACGCCCCCGGCGGACGAGAACGCGAGTTCAGAGTACCGCGTCCACCTCGCGCAGGTGCTGATCGCGCGCGCCGTGGCCGAGGCCGCCGGCTGCCCCGGGATGCAGCCCGGCTAGTCTCGACCTCCTGTCGGCCCCGGCGGGCGGGGCGCCACGGCGGCGCCCTCCCAGTCGGGGTCGGCGGCCCCGATCCAGGTGCGCGTGGCGGCGTCGTACTGCAGGCCGTGGATGCGCCCGAACGCGCCCTGCCGCGGCGTGGGCGTGATCTCGAATCCCATTTCCCGGAATTCCTCTACCGAAGCCCCGGACCAGCCGTCCTCGGGGCCCGCTTCCACGGAGAAGCCGGCGAGTCCGTCCGGGCCCATGTCCGGATGCACGCGGGGGGCCGCGAGCGCGGCGGGTAGCGCCAGGCCGTCATCGACGACCCGGGTCACGGCCTGGACGACCGCCGAGATGATGCGGATGCCGCCCGCGGCGCCCAGGACGAGGAACGGCTCGCCGTCGTCGAGGACCATGAACGGCGTGATGCCGGAGCGCGCGCGTTCGCCCGGCTCGCTGATCCCGAGGTAGCCGCCCAGCGTCACGGCGTAGAGGAAGCCGAGTCCGGGGGTGGCGACCTTCGCTCCCATGCCGGGCCCGATCGTCTGGGTGAGCGCGATGGCCATGCCGTTCCCGTCCGCCGCGGAGAGATGCGTCGTGTGGCCGTCCTCCGGCGGCAGTTGCAGCGCCGGACCGCCGACCGCGGACCATGAACTCGCGGCCCCCGACGCGGTCCAGGACTCCGTGCCCGATTCGATGGCGGCCTCCACGGGCACGCGGACCTGCTCCGCGAGCTGGCGGGCGAACGCCTTCGACGTCACGCGCACGGCGGAGGAGTCCGAACTCGGGCGGCGGTATTCCGTCATGGCGATGGCGAGGGACTGGGCGATGACGGAAGCCCACGCCTCGTCGCTCATGCCGCCGGGATCGAAGACCTCGGCGATCTGGAGGGCGAGGATCGCGATCGCGCCGGAGGCCGGGATGTCGGAGCCGACGATCTCGAACCCCCGGTAGGATCCGCGCACGATCCTCGAGTCCTCAGCTTCGTAGGCCGCCATCGCCACGCGGGTCAGGAAGCCGCCGTTCGCGGCCATGTCGTCGGCGATGCGACCGGCGATCTCGCCGCGGTAGAAGGCGTCGCCGCCGCCGAGGGAAATCGCCCTCAGCGTCTCGGCCATGTCCGACTGCACGAGACGGTCGCCGGGGCGGTAGGGTGATCCGTCGGCCTTCAGGTAGTAGCGCCGGGCGCCTTCGGACTCCGCCACCTGGTCGCGCGATCCGGCCTGGCGGCGCGCTTCGCCGGGCAACAGCCGGAACCCGTGCGCCGCGTAATCGATCGCCGGGGCCATGATCGTGGTCAGCGGGAGGGAGCCGTATTCCTCGTGCAGGCGCATGAGGCCCGCGACCGACCCGGGCACGCCGACGGTCGGATAGCCGTAGGCGGCGCGGGGCGCCGTGGCCGGGTCGTATCCCAGGGGAACCGACGTCGTCCCGTCGATGCCCGCGACCCCGCCGTCGGGCGTCCGAATGAGGATCTGGTTGCGCCCCCCGATGCTGTTCATGCTCGGTTCGACCACGGAGATCGCGAACGCGGCGGCCACGGCCGCATCCGCGGCGTTCCCCCCGAGTTCCAGCATTCGGGCGCCCGCGGCCGCGGCCAGCGGCTGCGCCGCCACGACGACCCCGTCCGCCGAGCGCGCGACCTGCGGCGCACTCTGCGCGCCCAGCCCAAGCGGAACCGCCGCGAACGCGAGTACCGCGAGAACGGTCGTGCCGTACATTCGGACGCCTGGCTTCATGGATCCTCCGTCGATGTTGCGGTCCCCGGCAGCCCGTGGCCCGAGCTCTGCCGAATGGGGGCGGCGATGCACCTCGCGCGATGCATCTCGCCCGCGGGAAACTTGCGCGCGGTACGAGCCGTGACTAGGGTCCGGGTCCTCTTGACAAGACTGTTAAACGATTTGGACAACGCGAGGATTGCGATGGTGCCGCAAGCTCCGGCCGCCACACGACCGCCCGATACCGAACAACGGCCGCCGGACACCGAACAGCGGATCTTCGACGCCGCGCTGACGGTGTTCGCCCGCAAGGGGCGGGACGGCGCTCGACTGCAGGAGATCGCGGATCACGCGGGGATCAATCGCGCGCTGCTGCACTACTATTTCCGCACCAAGGAACAGCTCTACGAGGCCGTGTTCGAGCACGGGTGCCGGCAGTTCATGGCCGGGCTCAGCCAGTCGCTGCGGGCGGAGGAGGGGGTCGAGGACAGCCTCCGCGCCTTCGTGTACGGCTACATCGACTACATCTACGAACATCAGGACATGGCGCGCCTCATGCTGAACGAATGTCTGTGCGGCGGCGGCGTCCTCGAGCGACACCTCGCGGCCGCGATCGAGGCGCGCGAGGAGGTCCCGGGACTCCTGCTCGAGGACCGGCTGCGCGCAGCCATTGGGGCGGGCGAGATCCGGGAGATCGACCTCCGGCACACGCTGCTCACGATCGTGTCCGCATGCCTGTTTCCGTTCGTCGCTCTCCCGACGGTGCGTCTCTTCCACTCCCGCGCCGTGGAGGACTTCGATCGCTTCCTGCAGGAACGGAAGGCGCACATCGTCGACCTCCTGCTCGCGGGCCTGAGGCCGACCGGGGGCGCCCGGCGGGAGGAACTCGCGTGAGCGCCGCGACGGCGGTCTCCGGGGTTGGCGCGCGCGGTTGGCCGCGAGCGGCCGGGTTTCTTCTTCTCGCGGCGGCCGGTGCGTGTTCGTTCGCGCCGGGCCCCCGACTTCCGGCCACGGTCGCCGAACTGCCGACGGCGTACGATACGGACGTTCCGCCGGCCGAGGCGGCGCCCGAGCCCCGCGACTGGTGGCGAGCGTTCGACGACGCGACGCTGGACCGCCTGATCGAGACGGCGCTCGTCGCGAACCTCGACCTGCACGAAGCCGTCGCGCGGCTCGAGGAACTGCGGCACCGGTACCGGATCGCGCGGGCGCCGCTCTTCCCGGCGCTGACGCTCGACGCGAACGGAAACCGGTCCAGCACCCCCGCCAATACGGGGCTCGGGTCGCAGTTCGGGGGCGACGGGGATGACGGCGGCGAGAGCCCGATCGCGGGGCTCAGCTTCAACTTCCCCGACCGGTTCGAGTTCACGACGTACTCGGCCTCGCTCGGCTTCGCCTACGAACTCGACTTCTGGGGCCGGCTGCGCAACGAATCCGGGGCGGCGGTCCGCGACTTCCTGGCCTCGCGCGCGGACGCGGAGACCGTGCGGCTCACGGTCATCGCGTCCACCATCTCGACGTATCTCGAGGTCGTCTCCGCGCGGGCCCAGCTCGCGATCGCCGAGGACAACGTCGATCTGCTGCGGGAGCGTGCCGAACTCACCCGCGAGCGGTATCAGGCCGGCGTTACGAACACCTTCGAACTCTACGCGATCCGGCAGCAGTACCGGACCGCCGAGTCGAACCTGCCGGGCCTGCGCACGGCCGTGGACGATGCGGAAGGGCGCCTGGCCCTCCTCGTGGGACGGTACGCGGGGATGATCGAAGATCTTCTACCGCCGACACTCGAGCCGGCGGTCGACACGACCCCGATTCCCGGCGGGCTGCCGGTGTCGCTGCTCGAGGATCGCCCTGACGTCATGGCCGCGTTCGAGCGCGTCGAGGCGGCGCGCCGCAGGGTCGGGGCGCGCCGGGCCGAACTGCTCCCCACGATCTCCCTGAACGGGGCCGGGGGACGCCAGGCGGGCGAACTCGGAGATCTGCGGTTCGTCGACCAGTGGTTCACGAACCTGATCGGCGGCCTCGTCGCGCCGATCTTCCAGGGCGGCCGCCTGCGGGCGAACCTCGGGGCGGCCTGGGCCCAGTACGACCAGGCGCTGATCGCCTACGCGCGCACGGTCCTGGGCGCCTACCGGGAGGTGCGGACGAGCCTGCGGCAGTTCGAGAACGAGCGGGAGCGGTACGCGCAGGTCATGGAACAGGTCGCCGACGCCCGCGCCTCGCTGGAGAACCAGTTGGAGCGCTACCAGAGCGGGGTGGGGGACTACGTCGAATACCTGGACGCGAGGGTCAACCTGAACGGCGCTGAAACTACCCGGGTGCTCGCCGAACGCGGCATCGGGGAGGCGCGGCTCGCCGTGCATCGCGCCCTGGGCGGCGCGTGGGTGGCCGAAGATGTCGAGGATGTAGAGGACGTCGAGACGAATGACGACACGGGGGGCGCGGCGTCGCTCCCAGACCGGAGATAGGGCGGAACAATGGAAGACGAAACGCGGCAGACGCCGCACGAGGCCGGGGACACGGGGGCGCCCGTCGCCCCGCCCGCGTTCATGAAGCGGCTGGTACAGGGGGCGATCGTCATCGGCGTGGGTGTGTTCGGCTTCGCGCTGCTGTTCGGCATGCGTGCCGCACCGGCGGAGGTGGAGCCGCCACGTGTGATCCCGACGGTCAGCACGGTGCCCGCCCGCGTGACGCAGGGCGCGATCAAGGTGCGGGGCGGCGGCACGGTCCGTCCCAGCGCGGAGGTCACGATCGCGTCGCAGGTCGGCGGGCGCGTGATCTGGACGGCGCCCGCCCTCGTGAGCGGCGGGCGCTTCGTCGAGAACGAACCGCTCCTGCGGGTCGACCCGGCCGACTACGAGAACGCCGTCGAGGCCGCGGAGGCGGATGTCGCCCAGCGCGACGTGGCACTGCTGGAAGCCGAGGAGAACGCGCGCCTGGCGCTCGACGAATGGAGGCGGCTCGCCGCCCGCGAGAACCTAGACCCGGCGCCGCCCAACGCGCTCGTCACGCGGCAGCCGCAACTCGATGCGGCCGCCGCCGCCCTGAGGAGCGCCAGGGCCAGGCTGGAAGACGCGCGCCTGGCGCTGGAACGGACCTGGATCCGGGCCCCGTTCAACGGGATCGTCCGCGAGGAGACCGTCGACCTCGGACAGTTCGTCGCGGCGGGCCAGGCCGTCGGCCGTCTGTACGCGACGGACGCGGTGGAGATCGTCGTGCCGCTGAGCGACAACGAGGCGGCGCTGATCGAACGCCTGTGGAACGCGCGCGCCGGCGACGCGGCGACCCGCATCCCGGTCGATATCGTGTCCGAGTACGGCGGGGTCGAGTACGCGTGGTCGGGATACGTGGACCGGGCGGAGGCGGCCCTCGACGAGCAGACCCGAACGGTTGACGTGGTCGTCGCCGTCCCGGAACCGTTCACGCCCCCGGAGGACGATCCCCGCCGCCCCCCGCTTCTGATCGGCAGCTACGCGACGGTGGACATCGAAGGCACGAGCTTCGAAGAGTACGCCGTCGTCCCGGCCGCCGCCGTCCGCGACGGCGATGTCCTCTGGACGGTGGCGGACGACACGCTCCTCGTCATGACGCCGGTCGAGCCGATCCAGGAAGTGGACGATGAAGCCGTCGTGCTCGGACCCATCCCGGATGGCACCCCGGTCATCGTTTCGATGCTCCTCTTCGTCACCGAGGGCATGACGGTGCGGCCGGTTCAGTTGCTGGAGAGCGCCGAGCCGTGGGAGCGGGGCGCCAACGGCGACGAGCGGGAAGGAGACGGCTCATGAGGCGGGCGATCGGGTGGATGGCCAAGCATGGCGTCGCCGCGAACCTGCTGATGGTGCTGATCATCCTGGCGGGATTCGTGAGCCTCGTCAGTCTGCCCCAGGAGACGTTCCCCGAGATCTCCCTCGACACGATTCAGGTACAGGTCCAGTACCCCGGAGCGTCGCCCGACGAAGTCGAGCAGGCAATCGTGCGGCGGGTCGAGCAGCGGATCACCGGCATCCAGGGCGTCGACCGCGTGACGAGCGCCGCCTCGGAGGGTGTCGGCATCGTGCTCGCCGAACTGTCGCTGGGCACGGATGAGTCGAAGACGCTGGACGAGATCAAGTCCGCCATCGACCGGATCACGAGCTTTCCCGTCGATGCGGAGGAGCCGGAGGTGGTCGCGCTGGCCGCGCAAGGCCGCGTCATGGAGATCGCAATCTTCGGCGACGTCCCCGAGCGAACCCTCAAGGAGATCGCGAACCGAGTCAAGGATGACCTCACCTCGCTGCCGACGATCTCGCTCGTCCGCGTTTCCGGCGTCCGGCAGTACGAGATCTCGATCGAGGTGTCGAAGGCGGCCCTGCGCGCCCACGGTCTGACGCTCGACGAGGTGGCCGCGGCGGTGCGGCGCGGCAGCCTCGACCTTCCGGGCGGGAGCGTCGAGACCGACCGCGAGGAGATTCTCGTCCACATCCGGGGCCAGAACTACACCCGGGCGGACTTCGCGGACATCGTCGTGCGGGCGAACGTCGACGGGTCGATGCTCCGTCTCTCCGACGTCGCGGACATCCAGGACGGCTTCGAGCACGTAGACCTCATCAACGCCTACAACGGGCAGCCGACGGCCTTCGTCCAGGTCCTGCGGACGGGAGACGAGCGTGTCCTGGAGATCTCCGACGAGGTCGAGCGCTACCTGGAAGAGGAGTTGGCGATCTCGCTCCCGCGGGGCGTCGACTACAGCATCTGGCGCAGCGAAGCCTCGTACCTGCAGAGCCGCATCGACCTCCTCATCAAGAACGGTCGGCTGGGTCTGATCCTGGTGCTCATCGCGCTGGCCCTCTTCCTCGACCTGCGCCTCGCGTTCTGGACCGCGGTCGGGATCTTCCTCTCCTTCGCCGGCGTGTTCGCGGTGATGGCGTGGGCCGGCATCTCCATCAACATGATGGCGCTGTTCGGCTTCATCCTCGCGATCGGGATCGTGGTGGACGACGCGATCGTGGTGGGAGAGAACATCTTCGCCGAACGGGAGAAAGGAGCGGCCGCGCTGCGGGCGGCGATCAAGGGCACGAGACGCGTCTCGGTGCCGGTAATCTTCGCCGTGCTCACGACCGTGGCGGCGTTCACCCCGCTGCTCTTCGTGCCCGGCAGCCTCGGGAAGTTCCTCTACGTCATCCCCGCGATCGTGATCTCGGTGCTGCTGCTCTCGCTCGTCGAGGTCCTGTTCATTCTCCCGTACCACCTCTCGCACCTCCCGGAGCCGGGCGCGAGCCGCGGGAAGGGAGGCTGGCTGGGGCCCGTCTACCGCCTGCAGACGCTCGTCCAGACGAACCTGCAGCGCTTCATCGACGGTCCTCTGGAGCGTTCCGTGCGCTTCGCCGTGCGGCGGCCGGGCCTGACCGTGCTCGGGGCCCTCTCCTCCCTGATGATCGTGGGGGGGCTGGTGGCGGGACGGCATCTCCGGTTCAGCCTGCTGCCCGTGATCGAGGGCGAGGAGGTCGTGGCCTACATCGAGATGGCCGAGGGGACGACCAGCGAGCGCACCGCGGAAGTGGCCAGCTACGTGGAGGGGCAGGGATACGCGGCGATCGCGGAACTCGAAGCGCAGTTGCCGGACGACGAGCCGCCCCTGGTCGAGGCGGTGTTCACGAGCATCGGGCAGCGTCCCTCGCAGGCCGGAGGCCCCGGCATGAGCGCCGAAGCGAGCTTCGTCCGGTCGAACATCGCCGAGGTCAGCCTGCGGCTGACCGATCCGGAGATCCGGGATCTGCCGGCCATCGAGGTGGAGCGGGCCTGGCGGGAGCGCGTCGGCCCGGTCGCGGGCGCGCGGGAACTCACGTTCAGTTCCATCCTCATCGACCTGGGGTCGCCGGTGCAGGTCGAACTCTCCCATCCCGATACGGCGATGCTGAACGCGGCGGTGCCCGAGTTCACGGACCGGCTGATTCGCATCGCGGGCGTGGCGGAGGTCCGCGACGACCGCGGCCGCGGCAAGCGCGAGCTGGAGCTGGAGCTGAAGCCCGCCGCGCGCACACTCGGGATCACGCTCGACGACCTGGCGCGCCAGGTGCGCGGGGCGTTCTTCGGGAACGAGGTCTACCGCCTGCAGCGGGGCCGCGACGAAGTGCGCGTCTACGTCCGGCTCCCGGAATCGGAGCGGAACACGCTCGCCGACCTGCAGGACTACCGGATCCGTACGCCGACGGGCGGCGAGGCGCCGCTGTCGGAGGTCGCGGACGTGTCGTTCGGGGTCGCGTCATCGACGATCAACCGGATCGATGGACGGCGCATCGTGACGGTCACGGCGGATGTGGACGCGGCCGTGATCACGGGACAGGAGGTCAACACGGAGATTACCTCGGCGATCCTGCCGGAACTGCAGGCCCAATACCCGGGCCTTCGCTACGGGTTCGGCGGAGAGCAGCGCCAGCAGACCCTGGCGTTCGAGGGGATCGCCCGCGGTTTCCTGCTCGCCCTGCTCGCGATCTACGCGCTCCTCGCCATCCCCTTCCGCTCGTACCTGCAGCCGCTCGTCGTCATGGCTTCGATCCCGCTGGGGCTCGTGGGCGCCGCGATCGGGCACCTGATCATGGGACTGGACCTCGGCATGCTCTCGATGTTCGGGCTCGTGGGCCTGTCGGGCGTGGTCGTGAACGACTCGCTGGTGTTGATCGATTTCATCAACGAGCGGCACCGAAGCGGGCTCCCCATGTCGGAGGCGATCGTGCAGGGAGCCAAGGTCCGCTTCCGGCCCATCATGCTGACCTCCGTGACCACCTTCCTCGGGGTGTCGCCGATCATCCTCGAGCGCAGCACGCAGGCGCAGTTCCTCTCGCCCATGGCGGTGAGTCTCGGGTTCGGAATCCTGTTCGCCACCTTCATCATCATGCTCGCCGTGCCGGCCCTGGCGATGATGAACTACACGTTCACGGTGCGGGCGAAGCGGGCCTTCGTTCGCTGGCGGCGAAAGCCCCAACTGGGCCTGGCCGCGGGAGGGTTCGAGCGCTGAACGATCTCTCGGGCGCCTGGCTGGCGTCGCTCGAGTCCGAAGCCATCGAAATCCTCCGGGAGGGCCTCGCGGCGGCGTCGCGGCCCGTGATGCTGTATTCGGTCGGAAAAGATTCGTCCGTGCTCCTGCACCTCGCCCGGAAGGCCTTCTGGCCGGCATCGCCGCCGTTCCCGCTGCTCCATATCGACACGACGTGGAAGTTCCGGGAGATGATCGCGTTCCGGGACCGAACGGCGGCGGAAGCGGGCCTGGAACTCCGCGTTCACACGAACGATGCCGGGCTGCGCGAGGGCGTCAATCCGTTCGACCATGGGTCGGATCGCTACACCGACATCATGAAGACGGTCGCGCTGCGGCAGGCGCTCGACGAGGGCGAATACGACATCATCTTCGTCGGCGCGCGCCGGGATGAGGAGAAGTCGCGCGCCAAGGAGCGTGTGTTCTCGCTGCGCGACGCGGCGCACCGGTGGGATCCGAAGGCGCAGCGTCCAGAGCCGTGGAACCTGTACAACACGCGCCTGGCGCCCGGCGAATCGCTGCGAGTCTCCCCGCTCTCGAACTGGACCGAGGCGGACGTCTGGCGGTACATCCGCGCGGAGGAGATCCCGATCGTTCCGCTCTACTACGCCGCCGAGCGTCCCGTCGTCGAGCGGGATGGACGGTGGATCATGGTCGACGACGACCGGATGCCGCTGCGCCCGGGCGAGGAGCCGCAGCAACGGCGCATCCGCTTCCGGACGCTGGGCTGCTACCCGCTGACGGCCGCCGTCGAGAGCGACGCGGAGACGCTCGACGCGGTCATCGCGGAGACGCTCGCGACGGATCGCTCCGAACGCGAGGGGCGTCTCATCGACCATGACCGCGACGGCTCGATGGAACTCAAGAAGACGCGGGGCTACTTCTGATGCCGCCGCCCGTGCCGCCGCCCGTGCCGCCGACCCTTCGCTTCGTGCTCTGCGGTAGCGTCGACGACGGCAAGAGCACCGTCATCGGCCGGCTGCTGTACGATTGCCGGCAGGTCTTTTCCGACGAACTGAGGCGCGTCGAACACGACTCGGCCCGCTACGGCACGCAGGGGAAGGCGACCGATTTCGCCCTGCTCGTCGACGGACTGCGGGACGAGCGTGAACAGGGCATCACGATCGACGTCGCGTACCGGAGTTTCGAGACGCCGCGTCGCCGGTTCGTCGTGGCCGACGCGCCCGGCCACGAGCAGTACACGCGCAACATGGCGACGGGCGCCTCGACCGCCGACGTGGCCGTCGTCCTGGTGGACGCGCGCAAGGGGGTTCTGCGGCAGACGGCGCGGCACACGCGGATCGCGGCCATGTTCGGCGTCCGCCACGCGGTGCTCGCCGTGAACAAGATGGACCTCGTCGAATGGGACCGGGACGTCTTCGAATCGATCCGCGCGTCGTGTCGCGCCATCGCCGACGAGATCGACCTTGCCGCGGTCGAGGCGATTCCCGTCTCGGCGCTGACCGGCGCCAACCTCACCCGAAACGGCACGTCGGCGCCGTGGTACGAAGGCCCGACACTCCTTGCGTACCTCGAGACCGTGGAGGTCGGCGGCGCGCGCGGCGGCGAGCCCTTTCGGATGCCGGTCCAATACGTAAATCGGCCGGACGCCGACTTCCGGGGGTACTGCGGGCGCGTAGCCGCGGGCTCGGTGGCGGTCGGCGATGCCGTACGCGTCTCGCCCGCCGGAACCGGGAGCCGTGTGGCGTCGATCGTCGTGGGGGATGGCACCCGAGACCGCGCCACCCGGGGCGACTCCGTGACCTTGACCCTGGCTCCCCATGTCGATGTCACGCGGGGCGATGTCGTCGTGGCCGCCGATGAGCCCGTCGAGGTGGCGGACCAGTTCCAGGCGCGCCTCGTCTGGCTGCACGACGAGCCCCTCGCCGTCGGCCGCCGGTACACGATGAAGCTCCACTCGCGGGAAGTGGGCGCCGCCGTCACCCGGATCCGGCACCGGCTGGACGTGTCCAACGGCAACGAGTTGGCCGCTTCCGTGCTGCGCCTGAACGACCTCGGTACCGTGAACCTCGCGACCGACCGCCCCGTGCCCTTCGCGCCCTTCGACGAGTCGCGCAAGCTGGGAGGCTTCATCCTGATCGACCGCGCCACGAACGCGACGGCCGCCGCCGGCACGATCGTCTTCCCGCTCATGCGGTCGGCGAACGTGAAATGGCAGCACCTGGACGTCTCGAAGGATGTCCGCTCGCGGCTCAAGCTCCAGCGCGCCCAGTGCGTGTGGCTGACCGGGATGTCCGCTTCGGGGAAGTCCACCATCGCCAACCTGCTCGACCGCCGCCTGACCATCGAGGGCCGGCATACGTATCTTCTGGACGGGGACAACGTGCGCCACGGCCTGTGCCGGGACCTGGGCTTCACCGAGGCGGATCGGGTGGAGAACATCCGGCGAGTGGCGGAGGTCGCTCGCCTCATGGTCGATGCGGGGCTGATCGTCATCGTCGCCTTCATCAGCCCCTTCCGGTCGGAGCGCGACTATGCCCGCAGCCTGTTCGAGCCCGGCGACTTCGTCGAGGTCTTCGTGGACGCGTCGCTGGAGGCGTGCGCGGAGCGTGACCCCAAGGGACTTTATGCCAAGGCGCTCAGAGGAGACATCAGGAACTTCACGGGAGTCGACAGTCCCTACGAACGGCCCGAACAACCCGATCTGCGCCTGGACACGGAAACACTCTCCGCGGAAGAATGTGTGGACCTGCTGGTCGAAAGACTCGACGGCGAGTACCCAACTCCCGTGACGGAGGATCGCTGATGGCGAACGGACCCGCCCTGGATGTCGCGAAGCTGCGGTTCGCGGCCGACGAACGTCCTCCGCGTGCGATGAGCCTCGTGCTCGGCGCGCAGACAGCGATCCTCGTGTGCGTGCCGGTGGTGGTGGTCACGACGATCGTCGCGCGCGTCGCGAACCAGAGCGACGAATACCTCTATTGGGCGATCTTCGCGAGCATGGTGATCGGCGGCCTCCTCACGATCGTCCAGGCGAAGCGCTTCGTCGGCATCGGCGGGGGAACGCTGACCATCATGGGCGCTTCGGGGGCTTCGATCGGGGTCGGCGTGCTTGCGCTCGTCGCGGGCGGACCGGCGCTGCTCGGGGTGCTCGTCATCGTCGCGGGGCTGTGCCAGCTCGCGCTGGCGGCCCGTCTGGCGCTGCTCCGGCGCATCATCACGCCGGTCGTGTCGGGCACGCTGACGGCGCTCGTGGCCGTGACCGTCATGCCCATGGCGTTTGCCATGCTCACGCGGGTGCCGGAGAACGCTCCGCCGGTCGCGGCCCCCACGGTCGCCGCCGTCACCATGCTGTGCGTCGTCGGCCTCATGCTCCGGGGCAAACGGTGGGTGCGGGCGTGGAACGCCGTGATCGCGATCGGCGCGGGCTGCGTGACCGCCGCGCTGTTCGGGATCGTCGACTTCGGACGCGTGGCGGAAGCCCGCTGGGTCGGGATCCCCACTCTTCCGGCAGCCGGCCTGGACCTGAGCTTCGACGGAAGTTTCTGGCTGCTCCTGCCCGGGTTCCTCTTCCTGTCCTTCGTGATCGTGATCCGGCAGGTGACCGACAACGTCCGCATGCAGCGCCTCTCGCGGCGCGAGCTGAGGGCGGTTGATTTCCGCCGGGTCCAGGGGTCCGTCGCAGCCTGCGGGGCGGGCACGCTCCTGTCCGGGCTCGCGGGGGTGCTGCCGCCGTGGCCCTACTTCGCCGGGATCGCGATCGCGAGCGGCATCGGCGTCGCCGCCCGGAGCGTCGGCGTCGTCATCGGTGTCGGCTTCATCGCGCTCGCCTTCGTGCCGAAGATCACGGCCGTCATCCTGTCCATCCCGGCGCCCGTGCTCGGCGCCTACATGACCGTCATCTTCGGCCTCATCTTCGTCCAGGGCATGCGGATCCTCTTCCAGGAGGGGATCGACCGGCAGTATTCGCTGATCGCGGGCCTGGCGTTCTGGATCGGCGCGGGGATCCAGTTCCAGGCCATCTTCCCCGCCTACCTCGCCACGCCCATGGGCCGCATGCTGGCGAACGGTCTCACCGTGGGCGGGCTGTCCATCCTGCTTCTGAACCTGTTTCTCGACGTGACCGGACCCCGGCGCCACAGGACCGAGATGGCGCTGCGCCCGGAGAACCTTCCGCAACTCGACGGGTTCCTCGCGGACTTCGCGGCCAGATACAAGTGGAGCGGCAAGGCCACGGACCGCCTGCGGGCGGCCGCCGAGGAGGCGCTTCTCAGCCTCCTGCGCCAGGAAGAGGACGAACACGCCCCCGCCCCTGGCGAGCGCCGGCTGCGCGTCGTGGCCCGGAACCTCCGTTTCGGCGCCGGGCTGGAGTTCACCGCGGCGACGCACGAGGGCAACCTGGAGAACCAGATGGCCCTGCTCGGGGACCGCCCCGACCCGACGAGCGAGCGGGACCTGTCGCTGGCGCTGCTGCGGCATCACGCCTCCTCCGTCAAGCACCACCAGTACCACAACGCCGACATCCTGACCGTGCACGTGGACCGCGCCTGGTCCGCGGGGGAGAGGGGAGTGACGTGAATGCGGTTGACTATTTTTCCCGACGGCCATTCATTCTGTGGCAGGATCAGCAACCCCAGAAACCCATTCCACGAGGATGAACCGGATGAGCGAGCCACGAGAGGCCCCCGCCATGAGGAACGCGGTTGATTACGCGGTCGTCGGAGACAACATCCTGGACATCGCCGACTTCGCGATCGAGAAGTACGAGTTCACGAGCGGCAAGGCGCTGTCCGATGAAGCGAAAGAGGAGGCGGTGGAGCGGGTCCGCGACGCGCTGTGGGAGATGGTGAAGGCGCTCCGGAATCAGCGGAAGAAATGGCGCAAGATGCTGTTCGACGCTGCCGACGAGGCCGTGCGAGGGGCTGTCGAGGGTTCCTGATTCGCGCGGACTGACCCGCGCATCGCGCGAGCCTCCGGTTTCGCATGCCTAACGCGCTGCTGCTCTATCCCAGGCACCCGCCGACATACTGGGGCCACAACTACGCCCTGGATATCATGGGAATCAGGGCGGCCTTTCCTCCTTTAGGCTTGCTAACCGTCGCCGCGATGTTCCCATCGCGGTACAACCTGCGCGTGGTCGACCTCAACGTGACTTCGCTCGAGGACGCCGACCTGGAGTGGGCGGACTTGGCCTTCACGTCGAGCATGATCCCGCAACGCCCCTCGCTGGAGCGGGTCGTGGAGCGCTGCAACCGCGCGCAGGTTCCCGTCATCGCCGGCGGTCCGCATCCCACTACGTTTCATGAGGAGATGGAGGGCGTCGATCATTTCGTGCTCGATGAGGTCGAGGAGACTTTCCCGGACTTCCTTCGCGACCTGGAGAACGGGACGGCGCAGGCCGTCTATCGTGCTCCGCGCAGGCCGGATGTGACCCTCGCTCCGCTTCCCCGTTTCGACCTCATCGACCTGAACGACTACTACTCGATGTGTCTGCAGTTCTCGCGGGGATGCCCCTTCGACTGCGAGTTCTGTGACATCACGAAGCTGTACGGCCGTGTGTCCCGAACGAAATCCCCGGAACAAATGGTGGCCGAGTTCGAGCTTCTGTATGCATTGGGATGGCGGGGCCCTCTCTTTCTTGTCGACGACAACTTCATCGGCAACAAGCGCGAGGTCTCCAGGCTCCTCCCCGCGATCGCCGAATGGCAAAAGGAGCGCGACCACCCCTTTTCCCTGTTCACGGAAGCGAGCGTAAATCTCGTCCGGATGAACGACTTGATGGATGTCATGATCGAGGCCGGTTTCGACTCCGTCTTCCTGGGCATTGAGACGCCCAACCCGAAGGCGCTCAAGAAGATGAAGAAACCGCAGAACATCGACACGCGCGATGACGACTACCTGTTCAAGGCTGTGCGCAAGATTCAAGGGAAGGGCATGCAGGTTCTGGGCGGCTTCATCCTCGGGCTCGACGACGACGATGACAACGCGTTCGATGCCCAGATCGATTTCATTCAGGAAACCGGGATTCCGATGGCGCTGATCGGGCTGCTGACCGCGCTCAAGGGCACGAACCTCTGGACCCGGCTGGAGCGCGAGAATCGATTGCTGGACAAACCCGTCGCAATCGACGACACCTCGCTGAATTTCAAGCCGCAAATGGATGCCGGGACGCTGGTGGAGGGGTATCTCCGGGTCATCGGGACCATCTACGATTCGACGCTGGAGAACTACTTCGACCGCTGCCTTACTCTGCTGGACCACCTCAATCCCGTACCGCACCTCCACAAGCCGGTGGCCGGGCATATCCTCTATGC
Source organism: Candidatus Palauibacter australiensis (assembly GCA_026705295.1). NCBI lineage: Bacteria > Pseudomonadati > Gemmatimonadota > Gemmatimonadia > Candidatus Palauibacterales > Candidatus Palauibacteraceae > Candidatus Palauibacter > Candidatus Palauibacter australiensis. Next base: position 7,844 of record JAPPBA010000110.1, on the reverse strand, counting down.
GGGTATCATGGGAATCCGCCGGCGCCTCACGCCGGAACAGCTCCCGCCGTTTTCGCGCTACATCGCCAAAGTGTCCAGGGACCACCCTCGACTCCTGCCGCTGGCCATCAGCCTGGCCGCCACGGGGCATCACTGCGAGAAGTTCACGCGCCAGCAGACCGTTCTCCGCGGCTTCAAGGACTACCTGAAGTCGGAGTCGGCATCATTCCATGAAGCCGGATGGGATCCCGGTTCGGCCGCGGGTCCGGAGGACCGTCTCAGACGGAAGGCCATGCAGCGCGCGGAGGCGCGCCGGAACGCCATCCCCGCCGAGTTCCGGTTTGCCGGAGACGGTGTCCGCGAGGCTCTGGCGGACTTCGAACTCGCGCTGACTTCGGAGCCGCGACCCGCCGGGCCGGCGAACGCCAGGCTGCCCGTCCTGGGAGCCGCAGCGCGCGACCGCCGGGCGGAGGCCATGTGACTTCCATCGCAGGTACATCCGGCGCTTCCATCGCCATCGTCGGCTATGCCTACCGGATGCCCGGCGGCATCCGCACGGACGACGATTTCTGGCGGCTCCTCAGCGAACGCGAGGTTGTCCAGGAGCCTGTCACCGAGCGCTACGGCCGGGGCTACCAGCCGGTCGGACGGTTCTCGGGCCCGGGTCGTTTCGGCAGTCCGTACGAAGGGCTGCTCCGCGACGACCTCGAGCAGCGGATGGATCCGGGCCTGTTCGGGGTCTCCCATCACGAAATGGCCTACATGGACCCGCAGATCCGGATGCTACTGGGCTGCGCGTGGGAGAGCTGCGAACACGCCGGCTGGAGCCTGAACGCCCTCCGCAACAGTCGCACGGGCGTCTTCATCGGAGCCCAGGTCGCCTCCACCGCGAACTGGCGCGCCCTGTTCGGGACCAACGAGTTCTCCATCCTGAGCATCGATGCCTCGATGCTGGCGAACCGGATCTCCTACCATCTCAACCTCATGGGTCCGTCGATCGCGACCTCCACCGCCTGCTCGGCGTCGCTGACCGCGCTTCACACGGCGGTGAACGCGATCCGTCAGGGCGATTGCGAGCAGGCTCTGGTGGGTGCCGCCACCTACCTGGGTTCCGCCCGCTGCAGCGCCTCCTTCAACGCACTCGGCGTCATCAGTCCCGACGCCAGCTGTCACTCCTTCGACGCCGACGCCAACGGCTACATGCGGTCCGAAGGCGCGTTCGTGTTCGCCGTCAAGCCGCTGGAAGCGGCAGAGCGGGACGGAGATCACATCTTCGCGGCGATCGAAGCCACGGCGGTCAACACGGCCGGGACCGCCGATGACGCCGCAGGACTCGCCCAGGGGCGCTACATCACGGCGCCGACGCGGCATTCACAGGTCGAACTCATGCGCGAGGCCTGCAAGCGGGCGGGACTGCGGCCGGAGGACTTCGACTACGTGGAGGCGCATGCGACCGGCACGGTCGTGGGCGACCGCATCGAAGGAAACGCCATTGCCGAGGCGTTCGGCGGCGTCGAGCGCGAGGTGCCGCTCCGCGTGGCCAGCGTGAAGAGCAACGTGGGACACCTCGAGGCCGCGGCGTTCAGTTGTGCGCTGCTGAAGGTCATCCTCATGATGCGGCGGCGGACGTTCGCCCCCATCTCGAAGAACTACCTGATTCCAAATCCGGAGATAGATTTCGACCGCGGTCCGATGGAGGTGCAGACCGCCTGCGAGCCATTCCCCGACCACCCGGTCGTCGTCGGGATCAACTCCTTCGGGTTCGGCGGCGCGAACGGACACTGCGTCGTGCGGGAGTACCGGCCGGACCCATCCAGGGCGTGGTCGGTGCCGCTGGCGCCGGACACCGGCTACGTGATCCCTCTCTCGGCGCGGACGCCGAAGGCCCTGGAGGAGAGCGCACGACGCCTGCGGGAGTTTCTGGATGGGCGGGAGATCGACCTCTACACGCTGGCCGGCAACCTGGGCCGGCGCCGCGCCCAGTTCCCCGTGCGTGCGGCGTTCGTCGTCCGCAGCCGCCCGGAGTTGGTCGAGGCACTGGACGCCTTCGCGGAAGACCCCTCCCCGATCTCAACGGTGGAAGCGGGCGAGCGCCGGGTGGCCATGGTGTTCTCGGGGCAGGGCACGCAATGGGCAGGGTGCGGACGCGATCTGTACGATGCCGACCCCGTCTTCCGGCGGGTCGTCGACGCCATCGAGGACGAGTGGCGGAAGCACTCGGACGTGTCGCTGCGCGACGCCTGTTTCTCGGCGAGCCAGGAGGAGTTGAACGAGGTTCAGCTCGCCCAGCCGGCCATCTTCATGATCCAGTGTGCCTTGGTGGAGCTGCTGGCGACATGGGGTGTGCATCCGGACTGCGCCGTCGGGCACAGTTCGGGCGAAGTCGCCGCGGCGTACGCGAGCGGGGCGCTTTCCCTCGCCGAGGCCACGCGGCTCGTCTACCACCGCGCCACGCTGCAGCAGCGGGTGGCCGGCTCCGGTCGGATGCTGGCGGTCGGCCTCGACCGGCCGGGTGTGGAGGACCTGCTGGAAGACCACCGGCAGGCCGAGGTGGAGATCGCCTGCGAGAACTCGCCCGCCAACACCGTCATCTGCGGGAGGGAATCCGCGCTGCGGCCGGTGATGGCCGAACTCGACCGGCGCGGCCTGCAGAACCGGCTGATCCCCGGGAACATCGCATTCCACTCCAGCGCCATGGATCCGCTGCGGGACGACGCGCTTCAGGCGCTCGCCTTCCTGAACGAATGCGACTTCAACTTCGACGTGCCCATGGTGTCGTCCGTCACCGGGGCGACGGTCGAGCGTCTGGACAACGCCTACTGGTGGTCCAACATCCGGCACCGCGTGCTCTTCGGCGCAGCGATGGAGACCGTGAGGCGGGAATGCCGGCCCGACGTGGTCCTGGAGATCGCCCCGCACGGCGCGCTGCAGCCGCTCATCCGGCAGTGTCTGGAAGCGGCCAGCCCAGCCGCGGCCTGTCTCCCCACACTGATGAAGGATGAGGATGCGTGCCCGCGCTTTCAGGAGGCCATGGGGAACCTCTACCGGGCCGGCGTCACGTTGGATTTTGCCTCGCAGTATCCGCGCCCGGAACCCATCGCTCATCTCCTTCCCGGCCATCCCAAGGAAGAGACCACGACCAGCGATGACCTGGTGGACGACGAGATTTTCGTCCGGCGCGGCGAGTACTCCCACGGCCCGCTCGTCGGACACCGCGTCGCCTGCGACCACGTCCTGTTCGAGGCGCGGCTCTCCGAGAAGGACTTTCCCTGGCTGACCGACCACCGCGTCCACCGGGCCCCGATCATTCCGGCCGCCGGATACATCGAGCTTCTGCTGCAGGCGTTCTCCGGGGATCCCATCAACATCGAGGAGATCGAGTTCCTGCAGCACACGCCGGTGAACCCGACGCCGGTACGGCTGCAGACGGCCCTGTTCCCCGTACCCGACGCCCCCGGCCAGTTCACGTTCACCATCTCCACCCGATCCTTCGAGGACGATGAGGCGGGAACGCTGCACTGCCGCGGACGGGTGCGGCGCGTGGATGAAAACCATGCCGTCGATGCATTCCCGACCCTGAACGATGTCCTCGCTTCCGACTTCGATCCCTCGCCCCTCGCGACGGGAGAGGAGTTTTACGACCAGATTGAAGCGGTCGTCGGGGATGCCTTCGAGTTCGGCCCCGAGTTCCGCAGCGTCCAGCGGATCGAGATGGACTCGGATTCGACGGACCTGCTGTTCGAGATCGAGGTCGATCAGGAACTGTGGGCGTCCGGCCGCGAGGAGGGATATCTCCTCTATCCCCCGCTCACCGACGGCGGGCTGCAGATTTTTCTACGCTACCTGATGCGGCTGCCCGACTTCTTCTCCATGCCGCAGCGGGCGTGCGACATCACGTTCGTGCGCCCCCCGACGGGGCCGCGCATCACCTGTTTTCTCGTCGATACGGGCGACTGGTTCGACGTGGACGAGCGGGGCCAGTACAACAAGCCTCTCGGCGAGCTGTACATCGGGCGGCTCAGCTTCTACGACACCGATACCGGGCAGCTGCTCGCGCACATCGGGGAGTATCACTCCTTCAACAGCAATCCGCGCTGGAGCGACGTCCCCGACAGCAAGCACCTCATTCGCTGGCAACCCAAGTTCGTGCCGCCGGCGCCCCGGATCGGAGAGGCGATCCGGGACGGAGACGTCGATCCCGCCGCCCTCATCGCCGCCCTCGAACAGGGTGCGGCAGGCGACCCGTACGCCTGTCACGTCATCGAGATTGCCGGCCGCCGGGACGCGGAGCGGACCATGCTCGAGCGATGCCTGGAGCATCTCTCCGGCCCCGACGCGCAGAGCGAGTACTGGCTGCTAGGCGCCGATGAAGAGTCCACGCGCGCACTCTACGACGCCTTCAACCACCGTGATGCCGCGATTCGCTTCGCGTCGCTGGACGCCACGGCGGAGGGCGCGTTCGACACGGACATGGCGACGGGTCTGCTACGGCCCGCCGCGGCCGAAATCATCCTTCTGCACCGTGACGCGGGCGAAGACGGAGCGGCCGGGGATCGCTGGGCCGAAGCGTGGGCGGTTCTCGAGCGGCTGGCCGTGCCCGGGGGACTGGCGCTCATCTCGCATGCCGAGAGCGACGTCATCGAGCCGGGGAACGGCTGGACCACTCTTCATGCCGGCTCCCGCACGACGCTCCTGCAGGCTGCGCAGGAGGATCCCGCGCCGACGGCCGCTTCGGTCGGCGCCGCCGGTCCCCGCTGGGTGATCGGCGAACCCGGCAGCCTGGCCACGGAGTGGACTGCGCAACTCGAGTTGGCCGAAGCGTATCGCGTCCCCGGGAGCGCCATCGAGGGCGGAGATTTTGCATCGCTGGAAGAGTGGCCGTCGGGGGCCGACCTCGAGGCGATCGATTTCTTCGTCGGGGCGGACCTGGATGATCCGACGGGCGAGCGAGCGGTGTGGCGCCTCGTCGCCTTCCTCCAGGCCCTCGCGCCCTTCCGGCTGGAGAGCGCGACCCGGAGTTGTCGCCTGAACGTCGTGACGCAGGGTGCCGTTTGCGGCGTGGAGGCGCCGCGAGGGAGCGCGTTGTGGGGAGCCGTGCGCAGCCTGGCGCTCGAGCTTCTCGCCGAGGACACAAAGATCGACTTCCGTCTCGTGGATCTGGGCGCCGCCGGCGACCTGGAGGCGCTGGCCCGGCTCGACGCGTGTGACCCGCGCGAGCGGGAGCTGGCGATCAGGGACGGACGCTTGTGGGTGCCGCGCGTCGTGAGCGTTCGGGATCGCTGGCCGCTCGTGCCCGCGGAAGCGGATCCCCCCTACCGGCTCCGGCTCGACAACCCCGGTCAGGTGAGCGGCCTGCAGGTGGCGACCACCGCGTTGCCCCCGCTCGGACCCTCCGACGTCGAGATCGAGATGGCCGCGGCGGCGCTGAACTTTCGGGATGTCATGGTGACGCTGGGGCTCCTCCCCGCGATGGCCTACGAGCGCTCGGCGCTGGGCCGCGAGGTCGGCATCGAGGGAAGCGGCGTCGTACGCCGCGCCGGCCCGGACGTGAAGCGCCTGAGCCCCGGAGACGAGGTGGCCGTCACGACGGGCGGCTGCATCGCCAACCGAATCGTCGTGAACGAGCACCTGGCCTTCCTCAAGCCGCCCAGGTTGAGCATGGAGGAGGCCGCGGCGTCCCTCTCCGTCACCGTGACCGCGTACTACGCGCTCATCCACCTGGCCCGTCTCAAGGAGGGACAGCGGGTCCTCATCCACTCCGCGATGGGCGGCGTCGGACAGGCGGCGATCGCGCTGGCGCACCACGTCGGGGCGGAGGTCTACGCGACCGCCGGCAATCGGAGCAAGCGCGAGCAGTTGCTCGAGATGGGCGTGCGCGGGGCGTTCGATTCGCACAGCCACGAGTGGTACGACGACCTGATGGAGGCAACGGGCGGCGAAGGCGTCGATGTCGTGTTGAATTCGCTCGCGGGCCACCACATCGCCCTGTGCCTCAAGGCCCTTAGGCCATCGGGGTGGCACTGCGAGATCGGGAAGGTCGACATCTTCACGGACAACTCGCTGGGCATGCGGGTCTTCCGCAAGAACCTCCGCTTCGCCGCGATCGACGTCGACCGGCTGATGCTCGACGATCCGGTGCTGTCGCACATGCTCTCGCAGGCCTGTCTGGACCTCATGAACGAGGGTGCGGTGCCGCCACCGCGACTCACCGCCTACGGGTACGGCGACTACGCCAGGGCGCTCCGCCTGATGACGACGGGCCGGCACCAGGGGAAACTGGTCCTGAAGACGCCGTCCGACGCGGCGAATCGGGGGTTCGCGATCGCGGACACGCGCCCCTTCCTCGACCCGGAGGCCACCTACCTGGTCACGGGCGGGCTGGGCGGTTTCGGGCTGCGCCTGGTGCCCTACCTGATCGCGGCGGGGGCCCGGCACGTCACCCTGATGGACCGCGATCCGGAGCGTCGACGGAGCGTCGAGTGGCTCCGCCAGACGACCACGCTGTCGAAGATGACCGGCGATTACGAAATCGAGATCGTTTCGGGCGACGTGCGCGACGCGGAGGATGTGCGCCGCTGCATCGCCGGGGTGCAACGGCCGCTCAAGGGCGTTTTCCACCTCGCCGGAACGCTGGAGGACCGCTCGTTCCTCGACACTTCCGCCGAGTCCCTGGAGAATGTGTTCGCGCCCAAGGCGCGCGGCGCTTTGAACCTGCACGATGCCACGACCGACTGCGCCCTCGACTACTTCGTCCTCTTCTCGTCGATCGCCTCGACGTTCGGGAACGTGGGGCAGGTCAACTACAGCAGCGCGAGCGCCTTTCTGGACGGGCTGGCGGCCTGGCGTCGCCGGCAGGGGCTGCCCGGGTTTTCGTACAACCTCGGCCCCGTCACGGAGGTCGGGATGGCGGCGCGCAGCCTCCACGTGATGCGGATGATGCGCGCGGCGGGAATGACGACGGTGAGCGCGAATTTCGCGATCGCCAATCTCGACTACGCCCTGCGCGCGATGGCGCCCGGCACGCCGGAGCCCGGCACGCCGGAGCGGGGCACGACGGGGCATGACCATCTGGTCACCGCGCTCTTCTCCAACCCGGCGTGGACCGTCGATTCCCCGGACTACATGCGCAACGGGCGCCTGCTGAACAACCAGGCGGCGTTCGAGGTGAACGTGCGCGGCGAACTGACCCTCGAGAGCGTCGTCGCGCAGATCTCCGCCAAGGTGGCCGAGCTTTGCGGGCACGAAGAGGGCGATGTCGCCGAGCCGCTGTCGAGCTTCGGGCTCACCTCGATTTCGGTCGCGGAACTCGGCGCCTTCATCCAGGCCCAGTTCAACCGGCAGGTGAGCGCCCTCGAGCTGATGACGACCGCCTCCGCCCTGTCACTGGCGGAGATGATCGTATACGGAGCCGAATCGGATGGGGAGGGTGAGACCGCGGCCGAAACCGACGGGTCGGCGGAGGTCTCACGGCAACCCGAACACCGGGTACGCCGGCGGCGCTCGCCCTTCGCGAACAGGTTCGAGGACCACTTCCCAAAGGATGAACCCGCCCCGGTTCACGGCTTCGACGGATCCGCGCGACGAGTGATTTCGTCGACGGTGCCGAGCGCCGGTCCTGTCGCGGGTGACTGATTCCGCCATGGCCAGCGCATCCGCGACAAGGCACCAGGTGCCGCCACTGGTAGGGACCCTGCCGCCCGATTGCCAGCGCGATCTCACCACCCTGCGCCGATCCGTTCGCGCCGCGCTAGCCGATGCAACCCCGGCTCCCGCGGTTTCGCCCGCCGACTTTCGCAATGTCCTGGTCACCGGCGCAACCGGATTCGTCGGTCGTTTCCTCGTGCGAGACCTGCTCGCTCACGAAT
>JAPPBA010000109.1 GCA_026705295.1 Candidatus Palauibacter australiensis | reverse complement strand
GCCGTCCCCCGCCGGATGCAAAAGGGGCGACCCGTGGGTCACCCCCTCTGTAGAATCAGATGCAAGGGGATTTCTTGAAGCCCTCCGCAACACGGTTCGGCCCCTCCCATCGGTTTTCGCCGTCCCCGCAGGGCATGACGTCCGCCTCCGGATCGGAGACTCTATGGGCAATTGTTGGCTCAAGAAATATGGCCTTGCATCCGTCTTCGTGAACGTTAGTGCGGCTTCGGGTTCGCGGCAAACCCCTGTGGCGCGCGCCGAACGGACGGCTGCGGTGGCGCGCGGCGATCACCGGCAGCATGATGCTTCCGAACATCTCCCCAACGGAGGCGCCATGGCCCGCCGACCCTCTCCGCCACGTTCCGTCGCGTTATCGCAGGAGGTGACGGACGAGCAACTCGACGCGTACATCCGCACGCGCCTCGCGCTCGCGGGCGTCGATCTCTCCGTGCTTCCCGACGACGATGAGGATGCGCCGGCGGACCAGCGCCGCATCATGGCCTCCGCGCGGCGCTTCCTGAGGTCGACCCCCGGGGCGATCGCGGACTTCGAGTTCGACCCCATGGGACCGGCGCCGGCCATCTACCCCGCCGAAGTGAGCGCGTGGAACCGTGGGTGAGCTGAACCGGCGCCGGTTCCTCGAGCGGATGACGGCGCTGACCGCGACCGCCGTGGCGACCCCGGCGACCCTGGGTGCAATCTCCAGCGCGGCGTCCGGGGTCGGGACGCGCTTCCCCGGAGCGACCGGGGCGGGCGGCCGGATCGCGGCCGAACGCCGCGGCGAACTGAACCTTCCACCCGTGGCCCGTCCGCAACCTGCGGATCCGACCGAACTCACGCTCGCGGAGGCGGCGCGGCTCCTTCGCGACGGCGACATGGGCGCGGTCGAACTCGTCGAGGCGTATGTGACGCGCATCGGCCGGTGGGACCCCCGCTACCAGGCGTTCAACACGGTGGTTTCCGAGGCGGCGCTGGAGGCGGCCCGGGCCGCCGACCGGACGCGCGGGCGGGCGCCGCTGACGGGGATACCGCTCGCGATCAAGGACAACTACTTCACGGCCGGAGTCCGCACGACGGCCAACTCGTTCATCTTCGAGGACTTCGTGCCGGACTTCGACGCGACCTCGTGGGCCCGGCTCCGCGACGCGGGCGCGATCCTCCTCGGGAAGACCCAGATGGGACCCCTCGCGACGACGGCCGCGTCGACCCCCACGGGGGAGCGCACGACGGTGAACGCCTGGGCTCCGCACCATGACGATGTGAGCCCGGGCGGGTCCTCGAGCGGATCGGCGACGGCGGTCGCAGCGCGCATGGCCGCGTCGAGCACGGGGACGCAGACGGGGGGCTCGATCACGAACCCCTCGAACGCGCAGGCCCTGACGGGCATCAAGCCGACGATGGGCCGGGTCTCGCTGCACGGGATCCTCCCCCTCACCTATACGCGCGATCATCCCGGCCCCCTGGCCCGGGACGCGGTCGACGCCGCGCTGATGCTGCAGATCATGGCGGGGCCGGACCCCGCAGACCCCCGGTCCCTCGGCCTCCCGCCGGTTCCGGACTACCTGGGGGCGGTGAGCGGGGACGACGCGGCGCTCACGCATCCGGAGCGCGGGGGGGCGGTGCGGATCGGCGTCCTGCCGGGCTTTCTGGATGAGCCCGAGCCGCCGGAGGATCCCGGGCCCGACCCGGATCCCGACATCGACCGCATCGGGAGTTCGTTCCCGCGGCGCGAGCGGACGCAGGCGGCGTACCGCCGCGAAGTGGCGACGGCAGAGGCGCGGCGGCGCATGCTCGCGCTCCTCGAGGAGATGGGGGCGGAGATCGTCGAACTCGACTTCCCCACCCACTGGGAGGCGCTGACGAGCTTCAACTTCAACAACGTGCGGCTCCCGGAGCGCTCCGAGATCTTCCTCGAACACCTTCGCGATGACGTGAGGAAGTTCGGCGTCTCGCTCGCGCCGTGGATCAACGGGCTGCTACTTCCCGCGGCGGAATACGTGCGGGGCTCGCGGGCCCGGCTCGTCCTCCTGGAGGAGATCCTCGAAGAGGTGTTCGGCCGCTGCGACCTGGTGACGCAGACCGTGCCCTTCCCCTTCGACATGGTGGGGCTGCCGCTCATCGGCTTCCCGATCGGGTTCGAGACCGGGTCGACGGGATACCCGAGACCCATCGGGGGCATGTTCGGCGCGGAACCCTACGCGGAGCACCACCTGCTCGCCGTCATCGCGGCGTACCAGCGCGCGACGGACTGGCACCTGCGGCGCCCCGCGGACCCCGGAGACCTTCGGCCCGCAGACGGCGACGGGGATGGCCCGCGCGGCGGATCCGACCGCCGGGGCGGCCGGACCCGTTCACCGGGGCGCTACGATCTGTTCGACGTGATGGAGCGGGGCGAATAGGGCCACGCTGGCAGCCCGTGGCAAAACCCCGCGTCAACGCCGCTCGAACGCAGCGGGGTTTTGCCTCGGGCTGCTAAGCCAGCGGTCACCATGCGATGCCGTAGTCGTCGCCGTGGTGGCTCGACCCACCCCAGAAGGCGTCGTTCTCCCAGTCGAAGAAGATCGCGTTGATCGGCCCCGAAGTGCGCTCGGCGAAGGTCAGGTCGTACCCCATCGACTCCAGGGCGGAGCGGATCCAGGGCGGCGTCGCGTCCTGCAGGAGCATCCGTCCCGGGCGCGTCTCATGCTGGCCGAACGAACCGCGCATCTGGTAGCTGTTCATGTTCGGCGCCTCGACCGCCTCCTGCACGTTCATGTCCCACTCGACCACGTTGAGGAAGAACTGGAGCAGATTCTGATCCTGCCCGTCGCCGCCCTGGACGGCGAAGGAGAGGAAGGGACGGCCGTCCTTGAGCGCCATGCCCGGCGTGAGCGTGGCGCGCGGCCGCTTGCCGGGCTCGATCACGTTGTACGGGTTGTCCGCCTCGTCGAGCACGAAGCTCTGGGCCCGCTGCGAGAGCCCGATCCCGGTCTCCCCGGCAACGACGGCGGGGATCCAGCCGCCGGAGGGCGTGATGGAGACGACCCAGCCCTCGGCGTCCGCCGCTTGTACCGAGGTCGTGCCGAGATAGAAGTCCTCGTCGAGTGCGGCGTGATCGCCGAGCGATAGCTCAACTCCCTGTTCCGTCGTCACGGCGGCCCGCGTCCCCCAGCGCTCGAGCAGGTCCGCGAAGGGGTTCTCCTCCCCCTGGAAGGGATAGGGATCGCCGGGCCCCGCGTTCGGGTCGTTCCGGTCCCAGTCGATGGTCTCGAGCCGGGCCTTCGCATAGTCCTTCGAGAGGAGTCCCTCGATCGGTTCCGCGGGCGGGAAGTAGGGGTCCCCGTAGTAGAAGTCGCGGTCGGCGAAGGAGAGGTTCATCACCTGATAGAGGGCGTGGAGGTAGTTCGCGCTGTTGTACCCCATCTCCCGCAGGTCGAGCTGCTCGGCCATGTTGAGCGCCTGCAGCATG
>JAPPBA010000108.1 GCA_026705295.1 Candidatus Palauibacter australiensis | reverse complement strand
CGCAGGGAATGGCAAAGCGGGTAAGAAAAAAGAAGCGCCAGGTCGATGCCGAGGGCGTCGCCCACATCAAGGCGACCTTCAACAATACGATCATCACGATCACGACTCTGACCGGGGACACCGTCGCCTGGGCCAGCGCCGGCAAGGCGGGATTCAAGGGCTCCAAGAAGTCCACGCCCTTTGCCGCCACCATCGCGGCCGAGACGGTGGGACGAGAGGCAGCCGGCATGGGGATGCGGCGAGTCCACGTGGAAGTGCAGGGCCCCGGGTCGGGGCGTGAGTCGGCGATTCAGGCACTGCAGGCGGCCGGTCTCGCGATCCGTTCGATCAAGGACGTGACGCCGATTCCGCACAACGGATGCCGTCCGCCGAAGAAGCGGAGGGTATAGATGGCTCGCTACACGGGACCCGTCTGTCGGCTGTGCCGGCGCGAGGGAGAGAAACTCTTCCTCAAGGGGAAGCGCTGTTTCACGGAGAAATGCGCGATCGAACGCCGCGCGTTCCCCCCCGGTCAGCATGGCGGCGGCCGCCGTCGCCGGCGGCAATCGGAGTACGCCGTGCAGTTGCGGGAGAAGCAGAAGGTGAAGCGGATCTACGGACTCGCGGAGAAACAGTTCCGCTCTCTCTTCACGAAGGCGTCCCGCGTCCCGGGCGTCACGGGCGAGAACCTGCTCGTCGCGCTCGAGAGCCGACTCGACAATATCGTTTATCGCCTCGGCTTCGCGCCCTCTCGCAAGGCGGCGCGCCAGCTCATTCGGCACCGCCACGTGCGGGTCGAAGGGGCGACGGTCGACGTGCCGAGCTATTCCGTCGGACCCGGCGCGGAAGTGTCCATGGCGCCGAAAGCGCGGAAGTTGCCGGTGGTGATCGAGGCGATAGAGGATCGCCGCTCACGCGATCAGCTGTCGTGGCTGGGCGTCGACTACGACGCGGCGAGCGGGCGAATGCTTGAGCGTCCGTCCCGGTCCGACATTCCGCTCGCCGTCGAAGAACAGCTGATTGTCGAACTCTACAGCAAGTAAGCCCGCGAGGCCGGGGGCCCCGAGCCGGCCCGCGGAATTCGCTGAGCAAAAACATGGAGTGAAGTGCATATGACGGTGTCGGTAGATCTGGCCGGTCTCGTGCTTCCGGAAGCGATGGAGGAACAGAGGCGATCCCCCAACGGGGCGCGCGCATCGTTCCTCCTCCAGCCGCTGGAGCGCGGGTTCGGGCACACGATCGGAAATTCGATCCGGCGGATCATGTTGTCCTCGCTTCCCGGAGCGGCCGTCTGGGCCTTCCGGGCGGACGGTGTCCAGCATGAACACCAGACGGTTGACGGAGTCGCCGAGGATGTACATCAGGTCATTCAGAATCTGAAGCGTCTGGTCCTGGTGATGGATGAGGACAAAGAGGACGCGAAGCTCTCGCTGACGGCGCACAAGGCGGGTCCGGTAATGGCGAAGCAGATCGGGGAGCATGCGTCGGTCCGCGTGGTGAACCCGGACCTCGTGCTCTTCACGCTGCAGGAGGACTTGCCCGAGAACCGTCCTCTCGCCTTCGACCTGTGGGTGAATCGCGGCCGCGGCTTCGTCATGGCGGAGCACCATACGCCGCCCGAGGAGACCGAAACCAAGCGTGTCTTTCCGGTGGGTACGATCCGGATCGACGCGGTTTACAACCCCGTGACCCGCGCGAATTTCAATGTAAGGGAGACCCGCGTCGGCCAGCGCACGGACTTCGACCGGCTCGAGGTGGACGTCGAGACGAACGGAGCCCTGAATCCGGCGGAAGCGGTTTCGCAGGCGGCGGAGATCGTCCGGCTGCACCTGTCGTATTTCAGTCAGATGGGGACCGTGCCCACGCTGCCGGAGGCCCTCGAGCCGGTCGAGGAGAAGAGCGTAAGGGAGCCTGTCGACTCGGAGCTTGTCGAGCTGCTCGAACGCTCGCTCGAGGATTTCAGCGAAGTCTCGGCCCGTTCAAGGAATACCCTCGAAAAGCAGGGGATCACGACGCTGGGCGACGTCGTCACGCGGTCGCGCGACGATATCCTGCGGCTGGAGAATTTCGGAGAGAAGTCTCTCGAGGAGCTGGCGGAGGTCCTCGGCACGCACGGACTCCGCTTCGGTATGTCGTTCCTGCGGGATGAAGAAGGGAACCTCTACCTGAAGGACGATCTGGCGGGAAACGGAGCTCAGGGCGACGATGAGGCATAGAAAGAAGGGGCGCGAACTCAGCCGGACGCGCAGCCATCGGAAGGCGATGCTGCGAAATATGGCGACGAGTCTCATCATGCACGAGCGGATCCGTACCACGGAGGCGAAGGCGAAGGAGTTGCGGCCGTTCGCCGAAAAGCTCATCACTTTGGCGAAGAGGGGCGATCTGCATAGCAGGCAACTGGCTGGCCGACAGATCGCGGATCGCGCCGCACTGCGGAAACTCTTCGAGAAGATCGGCCCGCGGTTCGAACATCGCCCGGGCGGATACACAAGGATTCTGAAGTTGGGCGCGCGGAAGGGTGACGGAGCGGAGTTGGCGCTCATCGAATTCACCGATCGCGAGGCGTGAGGAACCGGGAGAAGAGACATGTCCAACAAGGGTGAAGGTGGTCTCGGCGTCATTCTCAGCATCGTCGCGCTGGCGGCCATCGGAGGGTTCATGTACTGGCTGAACCTCCAGTCGCGCGACATCGAGGAAGGACGCGCCGAAGCTGAAGCGGCCGCGATCGAGGCGGCCCGTGACCTGGACGCGTCCGACCTCCTGGCCGATCCGCAGGGAGCCGTCAACCGCCGCGTGAGGATTGAAGGGATCCGGGTTTCGACCGGTCTCGGACAAGGCGCGTTCGCTCTCCAGCTCGCACCGGGCATCGCGTATCCCGTGCTGCTGGAGCCCGATCCGATCCA
>JAPPBA010000107.1 GCA_026705295.1 Candidatus Palauibacter australiensis | reverse complement strand
GTACGAGTACATCAACAGGTTCTACGAGGCGTCTGAGTTCGAGGCTCCTCTCACTTCGCTCTACGGTTGCAACGATTGGAAAGAGTGCGCCGACATCGCTGATTCCCGCGATCGCCGCCAGTGCTTCTTTGGTCTGTACAAGCGACAGCTGAAGGAGGCCGGAGCCGAGCAAGTCATCCACTTCGACCTCTACGAAGGCAGTCGACACAAGTACAGCATCTTCCATGCGAGTCGGCATGCCCTGGCTGCAGACAAGATGAAGGCAGCGATCTGGAGTATCGATCCGGGCGGCAGCTTCATCTTCCGAGGAGGACAGACCGACCAACTTCTGCTTGGCGTCGATGAACCGAACTTCGCACCGTTGCGGGACGCCTTGCGAGACAGATTTGGCGGGAGGGGCTGGATACGGATTGAGGATGTCGAGGAGTTTGTGATGTCCGACAAGACGGACTACCACTCGTCGCAGCTCAGGACGAAGGCCCTGATGCCAATGGAAGACGTCGGCGAGATCGAGGTCGAGGTTCCGGACAAAGCGACCTCGCCACAAGCCATGATCCCCGGCTTGCTCGAAGACGGCCCTCCGCCACCCCGCAAGGTGAAGAACTACCCGCGGGGGACGAAGCTGCGAATCGCCCCCGCGGCTGATGGGTCACGAGGTATCGCTGGCGGCTGAAGCCTGTCCTGACGTGATCGCCTCAAGCTTCCTGCGCACCCGCTCTACCCTCCGCCGGTTTACCCCAAAATCGAAGAGGCCGATACGAGACGCCGACGCTACATGGGCGACGTTCTCCGACGGGCACCATCGGAACTCCAGATCGTCGCGGAACCCGAGCCGGGTTCGGCAGACGGCGTGCAGGTAATCGTCCGTCGCCGTGACGATGTGAGTACGCGGCATGGCGGCGACGACTGCCTGGAGGCGACGAAAGAGGTCGAGCGGCTCTCCCGAGGCGTGGAACGGCGTCACTCGGTGAATCCACCACCCGCCGGGTTCGCTGCTCACATGGTCGTGCCTGAGCCTCCGGAACCGGCGTGTCGCAATCTTGTCCCGTATCAACCCTGGATCCGGTTTCCGCGGCGGTCGGCCACGTAGATGAGGCCGTCGTTCGACCCGATGAGGTCGTGGACGGTGGAGAACTGGCGCGGCGGTGCCGAGCCCGGCGTCCAGCCCACGTAATCGTACTCGTAGGCGTCCTCCGGCGGCTCGCCGTAGGCGCCCCAGTGGCGGAGGTGGGCCCCCGTCTCGCCGTCGAACACGACGACGCGGCGGTTCTGGTAGCCGTCGGCGACGAAGACCTCGTTGTCCTCCGGGTCCAGCCAGACGCCGGCGGGGCCGCCGAGAAGCTCCGGGTTCGAGCACGCCGAAAGAAGGATCGGAAGGAGGAAGATCACCCGCTGGATGCCGTCTCTCATGGCCGCCCCCTGCGTTCTGTCCGGGATCGTTGCCTCCCGGAACGGGAAGATCCACTGTACACGCTCACCTCAGCGTGGGAGAGCCTTCCATGTCGCGTCAAATGGGGTCGGGTCTGGTGGCACTGGGATGCACGATCACGCTGGCGTGCGCGCCGCCCGCGGGCGACGACCCGAGTGTCGCCGACACCGGGGAGATCGAAGCGGACCACTTCCTCCCCTCCAGCCCTGAGACGCTCAACTGGGGCTGGTTTCCGATCGACAAGGAGCCGGTGCTGCGGATCGCCTCCGGGGAGACCGTGCGGATCGAGACGTTGACCCATGTGGGGGCCACGCAGGACGAGCACCCGGTCGAGTTTCTGACGGGACTCGGGGTGCCGCGGGACGAGGTTCTCGACGACGTCATCGACTTCTGGGCCTCGCGCGACGGCCGCCCGCGCGAGGGGCGGAGCGGGCATGTCATCACCGGCCCGATCCACATCGAGGGGGCTGAGCCCGGCGACATGCTCGAGATCCGGATCCTCGACATCGAGACGCGCGTGCCGTGGGGCGTGAACTCGACGAGCGGCCGGGGCGGGGTCTTCTCCCCGAGCTATCCCGGCGCTCGCGAGGAGGACGAGCCGCTCGACATCGCGGCCGGCCGACACCTGATTCGGACGGGTAACGCGGAGGGGCGGGAAGTCGCCTTCTTCTCGCCCGACATCCACGTGCCGCTGGCGCCGTTCATGGGGATCATGGCCGTCGCCCCCGATCCGGTCGTAGGCGAGCCCGGAGTGACGGTGCCCGGCGTCCAGGGGTCGCGCCCGCCGGGCGCCTTCGGCGGCAACCTCGACGTGAAGGACCTCACGGCCGGGACGACGGCGTACCTCCCCGTATTCCATCCGGGGGCGCTCTTCTACGCGGGCGATGGGCACGGCGCGCAGGGCGACGGGGAGGTGAGCGGCACCGCGATCGAGCAGTCGCTGACCGGCGTGTTCCAGTTTGTCGTGCACAAGGGGGTGTCGATCCCCGCGCCGCGTGCCGAGACGCCGACGCACTACCTGGTCATGGGCATCGATCTCGACCTCGACCGCGCCGCGCGCGAGGCGACCCGGCTCGTGGTGGAGTTCCTCGTGGAGGAGAAGGGACTGGCGCCCGACAAGGCGCTTTCCCTGGCCAGCATCGCCGTCGATTTCCGGGTGAGCGAGGTCGTCGATCTGACCCAGGTCGTGACGGGCTTCATCCCGAAAGAAATCTTCCTTGAGCGCTGACGGTTCGCGCCGCATCTTGCCGGCCGTCGCCGCCATCGTCCTGGCGCTGTCCCCCGCGGCCCCGGCGCTCGGCGCGCAGGGTCTGGGCCCGGAGGACCGGCAGCAGCTCAGGGCCACGCGCGACACAGATGG
Source organism: Candidatus Palauibacter australiensis (assembly GCA_026705295.1). NCBI lineage: Bacteria > Pseudomonadati > Gemmatimonadota > Gemmatimonadia > Candidatus Palauibacterales > Candidatus Palauibacteraceae > Candidatus Palauibacter > Candidatus Palauibacter australiensis. The sequence goes on along the minus strand of JAPPBA010000107.1, from coordinate 35,022 downwards.
GACGCTCCAACTGGATGGCTTCCTGGACGACGCGGTCTGGGCGCGGGCGGAATTCGCGACGACGTTCTGGCAGCGCGAGCCGGACGAGGGCGAGCCGGCCACGCGGCGGACCGAAGTCGCGTTTGCGTTCGACGACGACGCGCTGTGGATCGCCGGCCGGATGTACACGGACGACCCCGGCGGCATCCAGGCCTACCGCACGCGCCGCGACCAGAACACCGGTTCGGAGCGCCTGCTGGTCTCGCTCGATCCCTACCTGAACCGGCGCACGGCGGTCTCCTTCGGGGTGAACGCGGCGGGCAGCCGCACCGACTGGTACCACCCCGAGGACAACGTGACGAACCGCGACTACACGTGGGATCCCGTGTGGTCGGCGCGCGCGCAGCGCGACTCGCTCGGCTGGACGGCCGAGATGCGCATGCCGTTCTCGCAACTGCGCTTCAACGGCGACGAGTCGGCGTGGGGCGTGAACATCAACCGCTACATGCCGGACGTGCAGGAGAACCTCCTGTGGGAACTCGTGGTGCGGAGCGAGCCGGGCTGGGCCTCGCGCCTCGGCGACCTCACTGGACTCGAGGGCGTGCGGGGGAGCCGCGGGATCGAGTTCCTCCCCTACGTGGCGGGCGATCTGAGAACTCCCACGGGTGGCCCGATGGCGGGTGTGGTGACGCGGAGCGAGTCCCGCGTAGGGGCGGACTTCAAGGTCGGCCTCGGTTCGAGCCTGACGCTCGACGCCACCGTCAACCCGGATTTCGGACAGGTCGAAGCGGATCCGGCGGTCGTGAACCTGACCGCGTTCGAGGAAGTCTTCGAAGAGCGCCGCCCGTTCTTCACGGAGGGTCGCCAACTCATGGAGGGACTGGGTCCGCGCTACTTCTACTCGCGGCGCATCGGGGCCCCGCCCGCGGGGCGGGCGGAGGCCGACAGCGTCGTCGCGCCCGATCAGACCACGATTCTCGGGGCGGGGAAGGTCACGGGCCGGCTCCCGGGCGGGACCTCCGTAGGCGCGCTCTTCGCCGTCACCGGTCGCGAGGATGCCCGGGCGTTCCACTTCACGCAGCGCCCGGCCGCGACGGACACCATCGAGAGCGCCGTCCCGATCGCCCCGCTGAGCGCCTTCGCGGTGGCGAGACTGGAGCAGGAGTTCGGGGAGGAAGGTTCCATGCTCGGTTTCACGGGGACCACGCTCAGCCGCGAGGGCCGTCCGGAACTCGCCGCGCTCCTCCCGTGGCGCGCCTACGCCGGCGGCACGGACTGGAACCTGCGCTTCGCCGGTGGCGAGTACGAACTCACCGGACATGCGGGGTTCTCACACCTCAGCGGGAACCCGGATGCGATCCTGCGCGTGCAGCGCTCGAGCGCGCGTTTCTTCCAGCGCCCGGACCGCGCGACCGCGCGGCTGGACCCTTCGCGATCCGCGCTCTCCGGGTATACGGCGGCCCTCGGGATGCAGAAGGTGGGAGGGCGGCGCTGGCTGTGGCGCGTGCGAGGCGAAGCCGTCTCTCCCGGCTTCGAGATCAACGACGTGGGACAGATGTTCAACGCGGATCGCCTCACGGCCGAAGCCGACATCGCGATCCGCGAGACGATCCCGACCGCGTTCGCCCGCGCCTGGCAGGTCGGCCTCACCTCGGCGAGTTCGTGGAACTTCGACGGCGTGCGCACGGAGACGACGATCGGGGCCCGGGCGACCGCCACCTGGCACAACTACCTGCGCACGACGCTCGAGGGCGGATACCACCCGCGCGCGCTCAGCGACCACCTCACGCGCGGCGGCCCCCTCATGGAGACGCTCGCGCGCTGGCAGGCCGGCCTTTCGCTCGCCACCGACCGCTCCTTCCGGACCGGCTTCCGGCTCAGGGGATCCTACGGGCGCGACGAAATCGGCGGGTGGTCGTATGACGTGGGGGGGTCGCTCACCCTCCGCCCGGGGTCCGCGCTGCAACTCGAAGTCGAGCCCGGCTACCGGCGCGAAACGGAATCGCGCCAGTACCTCACGACGCTGTCCGGCGGGCGGCGGGCCACGTTCGACCGGCGCTACATCTTCTCCGCCATCGACCGCAGCACCCTCTCCCTCCGCCTCCGCGGCGCCTACGCGTTCGGGCCCGACCTCACGCTCGAGGCCTACTTCGAGCCGTTCGCGGCGAGCGGACGCCGCCACGGGCTGGGCGAACTCCTCGAACCCGGCCAGCGACACCTGCTCCTGTACGGCGAGATGGGATCGAGGATCAACCGCCGGGTGGATGGGACGTGGGACGTGTCCGAGGGCGGCCGGTCGTTTACCCTCCCCGATGGGGACTTCAACATCCTCTCTCTCCGGAGCAACGTCGTCCTCCGCTGGGAGTGGCAGCCGGGCAGCACGCTCTTCCTCGTGTGGCAGCAGGACCGCTCCGACATGCGGGCCTCGGGCGAACTCGTGGACCCCGGCCGCCTCGTCGACAGCCTGCGCTCCCGCGGGCAACACGTCTTCCTGCTCAAGATCGCCTACTGGCTCCCGATCTGAGGATCCGGGAGAGCGTCTCGAATCGAAAAGTGAGAGGGGCAACGAGGGGGTGGAATGGGAACGACGGATATGACGGGGAAGGTCGCGCTCGTGACGGGCGGGACGAAGGGGATCGGGCGCGCGATCGCGGAGCACCTGCTCGCGGCGGGGGCGTCCGTGGCGGTCTGCGCGAGGACCGGGGCGGCGGTGCGCGCGGCCGAGGCGGCACTCGGCGACCGGGCGCTGGGCATCGTGTGCGACGTGGCGGACGCGGCGGCCTGCGAGGGCATGGTGGAGGAGACCGTGGCCCGCTTCGGCCGGCTCGACATCCTTGTGAACAACGCCGGACTCGGGATCTTCAAACCGCTGCGGGAGATGAGCGTCGAGGAGTGGCAGCTCCAGATCGACGTGAACCTCGGCGGCGTGTTCTACTGCTCGCGGGCCGCGCTCCCCCACCTGAGTGCGAGCGGCGACGGCTTCATCGTGAACATCGCGTCGCTCGCCAGCCGCCATCCCTTCCACGGCGGCACCGGGTACAACGCGAGCAAGTACGGCCTGCTCGGACTCACCGAGGCGATGCTGCTCGACGTGCGCTACGACGACGTGCGGGTGAGCATCGTGATGCCCGGGAGCGTGGACACGTACTTCAACGGCCGGGAGCAGGTGCCGGAACGGACCTGGCGCCTGCACGTGGACGACTGCGCGTCGGCGGTCATGCAACTGCTCTCCTATCCGAAGGAGGCACACGTGAGCCGGGTCGAACTGCGCCCCTCGCAGCCACCGCGGAAGGCGTGACCACGCCGACGGAGAGTGCGGGAGCAGGCGCCCACGACGAACTCGGCGCCCACGACGAACTCGGCGCCCACGTCTCGGTGGCGGGGGGCGTGCAGACCGCGCCGCGGCGGGCGGCGGAGATCGGAGCGACCAACCTCCAGCTCTTCACCAAGCAGCCCAACCGGTGGGCCGAGCCGCGAATCGACGACGAGACGGCCGCGGCGTTCAAGGCGGTGCGCGCCGAGCACGAGATCGCGGTCGCGGGGGCCCACGACTCCTATCTCATCAACCTCTCATCCCCCGACCGGCGGCTGTGGCGGATGTCGCAACGCTCCTTCGAGAGCGAACTTCGGCGCTGCGTGCGGCTCGGCCTCGATTTCCTCGTGACCCATCCCGGGAACGCGACGGACGGGGACATCGAGGAGGGCCTCGCGCGCAACGCGCGGGGCGTGACCGAATCGCTGGAGGCCGTGAAAGGCCCGACCCGCGTCCTCCTCGAACTCACCGCCGGCGCCGGCACGACCGTCGGCGCGAGCTTCGAGAACCTGCGCGCCATCCTCGACCGGATCCCGGAATCCCGGCGGGGACGCGTGGGCATCTGTTTCGACACGTGCCACGCCTACTCGGCGGGCTACGACCTGGTCGGCGACTACGATGGCGTCTGGGAGGCGTTCGACCGCGTTCTGGGAATCGAACGCCTGGGTCTCATCCACGTGAACGACTCGCAGCACCCCTTCGACTCGCGAAAGGACCGCCACGAAGAGATCGGCGAGGGCAGCCTCGGCGAGGGTCCGTTCCGGCGCTTGATGGGGGACGCCCGCCTGCGCCACGTCCCCAAGATCCTGGAGACCCCGAAGGGGGAGGACGGCGCGGACGCCGACATCCGGAACCTCGCGCGCCTGCGGAGCTACCGACAAAGGAGGCGCTGAACATGTCCGATCCGGTGAGAACCCGACGCCGCGGGCACGTCCTCGAAGTCACGCTGGACCGACCGCCGGCGAACGCGATCGATGCGGCGACGAGCATCCGCATGGGGGAGGTCTTCTGCGACTTTCGCGACGACGATGATCTCCGCGTGGCGATCCTCGCCTCGGCCGGCGACCGCATCTTCTCGGCCGGCTGGGACCTGAAGGCCGCGGCCGGGGGCGAGCACGAGCGGATGGACTACGGGGTGGGCGGCTTCGGCGGGATCACGGAGCTGTGGGACCTGACGAAGCCCGTGATCGCCGCCGTAAACGGCCTGGCGGTGGGCGGAGGGTGCGAGATCATGCTTGCCGCCGACCTCATCGTCGCGAGCGAGGGCGCCGAGTTCTGGTTCCCCGAAGGCCGGCTGGGGAACGTGCCCGACGCGGGCGGCGTCCAGCGGCTTCCGAGGCGGCTGCCGCGGAACGTCGCGCTGGAGATGCTGCTCACCGGTCGCCGGATGGGCGCCGCGGAGGCGCACGAATGGGGCCTCGTGAACTGGGTCGTCCCCTCGGAGCAGGTGCTTTCGAAGGCCCGGGAGGTTGCCGAGGGTCTGGCCCGGAACGCCCCACTCTCGATGCGGGCGATCAAGGAGATCGTGCGCGGGATCGAGGGTTCGTCGGTGCGGGACGCCTTCGAGGCCGTACAGGAGGGCCGGTTCCCCGCCTACGAGCGCATGCTCGTCTCGGAAGACCACGCGGAAGGCCCCCGCGCCTTCACGGAGAAGCGCGAGCCGAACTTCAAGGGCCGCTAGCCGGGCCCGGCGGGTGGCGGGCGTCGCTTCCCAGGGACTGCTCGGTCAGTGCCAGCGTCGGCGCGAGGACTCCACCCGGTACAGGATGTAGTCGCGCAGCGCGCACGCCACGCGGCGGTCGATATACGGGACCGTGATCCTCCCGCACGCCAGTTGGACACGCAGCGTGGCTAGGCCCTTCCGGCGCTGTAGCGGCGACTGTCTCACGGCCGCGGACTGAACTTTCCGCAGGGGGAACGCCTTCACGTCGCTTCCGATGAAGCCGCTGCGGCTCGCCAGTCCGTCGCGGTCGTACGCGTATCCCTGCCGGCGCCAGTGCTGCCAGGCGGCGAGCGCCGCGGCCGGGATGGATGCGGCCCACCAGAAGAGGATCGTAGACGTGCGGCCGAACACTCCGGCCCACGCCAGCACCAGGAGGGTTCCGAAGACGGTGGCCAGGACAAGGCCGTACCGCAGGGTGAGGGCGCGAATGTAGTGGGGCGACACCCGCTTGAAACCGCGGCTTCGGGGCAGAACGGGAACCGCCGTCGCTTCCCGCGCGAACACCAGCGCCCGCAGTTCCTCGGCGAGCCGGTCGCCCAGGAGCGGCACCTCAAGCACGTCCGGCACGTCGACGGCGGAGACCCGGCCCGCCTCCGGGGAGACCGCCGCGGCGGGGAGGGCGTAGAGCCGGTACCGCCGCAACCACCGCAGCACGAGGCCTTGGCTCACGGTCAGTTGCTGGATCTTCGGCGCCTCGACCACGACCTCGCGTTGCGTGAGGAGGCCCGCGCGCGAACGGAACCTGCCGCCATCGTGTTGCAGCGTGAAGTTGTGGTGTCGCAGGAAGGCGGCGGTCACCGTGAGGAGGAGCGCCACGCCCGCGATGGAGGCGATCACGGCGGCCGCGAGCCCCACCTGCGCGAGCGCCCCGAGTCCGGTGAACGCGCTCGCCGCACTGTCGACGCCGGCTTCGATCGCCTCCAGGATCGGATCGAGGGAATCGCCGGGCTGGAGCAGGTCGGTCAGTATGCCGATCAGCGCCGCCACGAAGATGAAGTTCCGGCTGGCGAGCCCGATGCGCACCATGTCGGCCGGGCCGAGCCGGAGAAGGACGGGGCCCGGTCCGACGCCGGACCGCGCTTCCGCCGGAGCGGCCGACCCGCTCGCGGCCGCCGCCGCCGAGTCCCCCTCGCCCGCGGCGGGGCCCTCGAGGACGGGTCGAAGAGCCGTCACGCTGCGTTGCAGCCGGTGGGCGACTTCCGTCCTGATCGACGGCAGTTTGCCCTCGGCCTGGACCGAGCCCGACGTATCCAGGGTGACCGACACCAGCCCGAACAGGCGGTCGACCGGGGACCGCCTGACGTTGATGCCCTGCACGCGCTCGTAGGGGAGGTCGAGCGCCGTCTTCTTGAGGACGCCTTTGCGGATGAAGAGTCGGTCGCCGGCGATCCTGAACCTGAAGCACGCCCACTGAACCGCGCCCACCACGAAGGGCAGCAGCAGCACCGCCCCGAGCACGAGGAGCAGAATCCCGAGAGCGCCGGGATCGTCCCGCACCAGGGGTATGATCGCGATCAGCGGGATCAGGGCGCCCATCATCGCTCGCGCCAGGATCCTGAAGACGTTTCCGGCGAAGAAGAGAAGGGCGAAGGGGGAGGAGCGCTGCCATTCGCCGGGGTTCGGCGGATTCACCGGCCGGTGTCCCCCGCGGTTTCGAAGCGTTCGTCGGAATCCGCGGCGGGCGCCCCGGATTCTATTCGTTCCGAGATGTAGACGCGCAGCCGCTCGGCGGTCTCCCGTCCCAAACCGCGGACACGGTTGCCGAGGCCGCCCCCCGCCGGAAAGACCGACAGGCTGGCCAGCCCGAACCGGCGGTCCAGCGGCGTGCTGTGGAGCTTGGTGTGCTGCACGCGGTTGAAGGGGAACGCCTTCACGGAGCGCCACAGGACGCCGGACTTGTACAGGAGGTCCTTCTCGCGGACGACATACCCCCGACGCGGGACGGCGATGAGCGGCCATACGATGGAGCACACGCAGAAGGCCCCCAGGGCCGTCCACAGGAGGGCCGGCAGCCACGGCACGGACTCCGCGATGGCGGCCCGGTTGCGAGGGGATACCGCCATCTGGAACCCTCCGGCCCCCAGGACGTAGACGACGGCCCGGATGGTCGCCCCGACCTGGAGGCGCCTCGCGAAACGGTGGTGAAGCGGCGTCCAGTCGACGTTCTCGGCGCCGGGCAGTGCGTCGAGCGGTATTTCGACGTTGAAGAAGTCGCCGGGTACTTCGAGTTGCGGGGTCGCCGACGCGGCTGGCCCGCGGCCCTCAGTGCCCATCGTTCGGTCGCAAGGGCCGCTGTGTGTGCGTCATTGGGAACCTCCGAGGGGTCGAGCCGGGATCCGGTCCTCGAAACAGTGGCCGACGGGTGCGGTTGCCGCCAGACGACGCCCGGTCGATCCTTGATGGGACACCCAACTCGCCCATTCCCGGGACTGGCCAATGAAATCAGCGAACGCGAGACACGACCGGTCGTGCGGGGCTCCGAGGAGGGCTAAGCTGCTCGCTGTGCTGGGAGTCTGTCTCCTCGCAGCCGGTCTTCCCGGCTGCGGGATGGGGGAGGCACCGACGGCGGCGGAGCCGTTCGACGTGCTCATCACGGGGGCGCGCATCGTGGACGGGGCCGGGAACCCCTGGATGCGGGGCGACGTCGGCCTCCGGGGCGACCGGATCGCGGCGGTCGGGAACCTCGCGGGCCACCCGGCCGCGCGCACGATCGACGCGGCGGACCGCGTGGTCAGCCCCGGCTTCATCGACATGATGGGCCAGTCGAGCGTCGTCCTCATCACGGATCCCCCGAGCGCCGAGAGCAAGCTCCGGCAGGGGATCACGACCTACCTCTCCGGCGAAGGCGGGTCGGCCGCGCCGCAGAGCGACGCCACGCAGCCCTGGGGGGTGGTCGTGAACGGCGAGGAACTGCGCTGGCGGACGTACGCCGAGTACTTCGCGCACGTCGAGCGCATCGGCATCCCGATCAACGTGGTGCACGACGTCGGACTCACCCAGGTGCGCCGCGTGGTCCTGGGCGAGGAGGACGTGCAGCCGACGCCCGGGCAACTCGAGGAGATGAAGGCGCTCGTGCGGCAGGCGATGGAGGACGGCGCGGTCGGGACCTCCACGTCTCTCATCTATCCGCCCGCCGTGTACGCGACGACGGAGGAACTCGTCGAACTCACGCGCGTCGCGGGCGAGTACGGCGGCACCTACTTCACGCATATGCGGAACGAATCGCACTCCGTCCTGGAGGCGATCCGCGAAGCGATCGAGATCGGCGTCCGCGCCGGCACCCCCGTCCACATCTACCACCTCAAAGCCGCGGGACAGGAGAACTGGCCGCTGATGGCCGAGGCCCTCGCCCTCATCGACTCGGCGAGGGTGGCCGGGATCGACGTGACGGCGGACATCTATCCCTACATCCGGAACGGGATCGGCCTGGGGTCCTTCCTCCACCCGCGGCACTACGCGGGCGGCAGGGCTCCCTTCCTGGAGACCCTGTCCGACCCCGCGGTGCGAGCCGAGCTCCGCCGAGAGGTGGAGACGACGTCGGACTGGGAGAACTGGTACCGCCATGTGGGCATGGACTGGGACAAGGTTCTCATCGTCTCCGCCTCCGACGAGGTGGACGAGCGAGTGATCAACCTCTCGGTCGCCGAGGCGGGGGACCTCCTCGGGACCGATCCGTGGGACGCGTTCTTCGATCTCGTTCAGGCGGGCGGCGTGAGCGTGAACCCGGAGAGCATGAACGAGGAGCAGAAGTGGCAGGCCCTTCGGGCCGAGTTCGTGATGATCGACACCGACGCCTCCCCGGTGAATCCGGCGACCACGGCGAGTTCCCATCCGCGGGCGTTCGGAGCCTTCCCGCGCGTGATCGCGAAGTACGTGAGGGAAGACGGGATCCTGAGTCTGGAGGACGCCGTGCGCCGCATGACGTCGCTCGCCGCCCGCCGGCTGGGGTTGGCCGACAGGGGCCTGATCGCGCCGGGAATGGCGGCGGACCTCGTCATCTTCGATCCGGAGGAGGTGCGGGACCTGGCCCGGTTCGGCGACGCGATGCGCTATGCCGAGGGGATGGACTTCGTGTTCGTGAACGGCGTGCCCGTGATCGACGGCGGCGCGCTCACGGAGGCACAGCCCGGTCGCCTCCTGCGCCGCGAGACGGGGGCGGAGCGGCGATGAGGAGGACCGGGCCTTCGCGGGCCGTCTCCGCGCGCGTGGTGCTCGGGCCGGCGGTGCCGGGGTTCGTGGTGCTGCTGGGGCTCGCGGCATGCGCGGCGCCCTCGGGCGACACGGCCGATCTCGTTTTGGATCTCGTCCTGGTGGATGGAGAGATCCTCACGATGGGATCGCCGGGGACCGTGGAGGCGCTGGCGGTCGCCGACGGCCGCGTGGCGGCCGTGGGAACCTCGGAGGAAATCCGCGGGCTGGCCGGGCCCGGCACGCGCGTCGTGGAGTTGAACGGGCGAACCGTGATCCCGGGGCTCACTGACAACCACTACCACGGGATCGGGGGCGGTTCCGGCGTCGACCTGACGCGGGCGCGATCGATGGCGGACGTGATCGACGCGATCGCCGCCTTCGCGTTGGAGACCGCGCCCGGCGGGTTGATCATCACGAACCGCGATTGGCATGAGGGACAACTCGCCGAGCACCGCCTCCCGTACCGTGACGATCTCGACGGCGCGGCGCCCGGGCAGCCGGTCGTCGTCGTCCGTGGCGGGCACGAGTACGTGCTGAACAGCCCGGCGCTCGCCCGCTGGGGCATCGACGAATCGACGCCGGAGGTGCCGGGCGGCCGCATCGGACGCTACCCGAGCGGGCGGCTGAACGGCGAACTCGTCGACCGCGCCAAGGACCTCGTGACGCTGCCGACAGCCGCGCCGCCCGACTCGGCCGCCGTCCTGGACGAGCTGGCCGAGGAGTACGCCGCGCTCAACTCCCGCGGTCTGACCAGCATCCGTTACCCGGGCGGCCCCCCCGAGCAGTACCGGGCCATCGAGCGCCTCCGGGACCAGGGCCGGCTCACCGTGCGCGTGAACTATGTCCTCCGCGCCCCGCGCGGCGCCGGGGCGCCGCCGCTTGCCGACGCGCTCGCCACGTGGCCGGCCATGGGCGAGGGCGACGCCTGGCTCCGCGTCGGCGGCGTGAAGCTCGGCGTGGACGGCGGCTTCGAGGGCGGCCTCATGCGCGAGCCGTACGAGGAACCGTGGGGCGAGGGCGGCACCTTCCGCGGCCTGCAGACCGTGCCGACCGACCGCTACATCGAGACCGTCCGCGAACTTCACCGGCAGGGTTGGCGGGTGGCGACGCACGCTGTGGGCGACGCGGCCATCGACCTCGTCCTCGACGGCTACGAGGCCGCGCACGCCGACGCCCCGATCGACGGCCTCCGCTGGGTCATCGAACACGGGTTCCTCCCGCGCGACGACCACTTCCCGCGCATGCGGGCGCTCGGTCTATCGGTGACGGCGCAAAACCACCTCTTCGTCGCGGCCCCGAGTCTCGTGAAGTACTGGGGTGCGGATCGCGCCGCCTGGACCACGCCCGTGCGTGCCTATCTCGACGCCGGGATCCCGGTGTCGCTGGGGACGGACTCCCCCGTCGTCCCCTGGGAACCATGGTGGATGCTGCACCACTTCACGACGCGCGGCACGATCAGCGCCGGCGTGCTGGATCCGGCCCAGGCGATCACCCGCGAGGAGGCGCTGCGCGCGGTGACAATCGGGTACGCGCACCTCACCTTCGAAGAGGAAGAGAGGGGGACGCTCGAGGTCGGGATGGCCGCCGACCTCATCGTCACGGCGGACCATGTGCTGGAGTGCGAGGACCCATGCCTGGAATCGATGGCGGTCGATCTGACCGTCGTGGGCGGCCGGATCGTGTACGAGCGGTGAACGCGCGCGTCCGCCGGACCTGTCTGCTCGCCGCGGCCGGACTCCTCGTCTCGGGAGCCGCGGGCCCGGCGGGGGAGGGCGCGCCTGCTCCCGTGCACGACAGCGATGCCCGCTTCGTCGTCGAACTCGAGTGGCCGCGCGAGAACGTCGCCCGCACGCTCGGCGTCGCCCGCTCGGAACTCGGCATGTACGGCCGCGGCAACCCGTTCCAGACGCGCGACATCGGCGATCTGGCGTGCGTCGTCGGCCCCCTCTTCGCGCTCGACATCGAGGACGGGTTCGCGTTCGACATCGATGAGCCGGTCGACCTCGTGGTCACCTACGCGCCGGAACTCACGGGCCCGTTCAGCGTCGGGTTCAACGACAACGGCGGCGACGGGATCGGCGAGTCGGCGACCATCGAACCCGAGTCCGGCTCCGGACCCGGCTCCACCTCCGGCTCGCCCCTCGCCACGGCCCGGGTGACGCTCGAACGCGCCCGCTTCGCCGCGCACGGCATCCGCGACACCGATCTCGCCATCGGCGGTCCGGAAGGGATCGCCCTCTGCGACATCGAGGTCGTGCGCAGCCACGCCACGCCCGTCCCGACCGGCTACGGCACGCTGCGCCTGTCGGTCGAGGATGCCGAGAGCGGGCGCCCGGTCCCCGCACGGTTCGGCCTCTATGACGAGACGGGTCGCGCTCCGCTCCCGTCCGAGCGCTCCGTTCTCGTGCACCGCTTCGTCGACGAAGTGCGCCTCCTGTGGGTGAACCCGCGCACGTGGTGGCCGTCCGAGCACCGCCTCGCCTTCTACGTCGACGGCGATTACGAGGCCCGCCTTCCGGTCGGGAGGTACGAACTCGTCGCGACGCGGGGCCCCGAGTACCGCGGCTACCAGCGGACCGTTGAGGTGCGCGCCGATGAGACGACCGATCTCACGGTCTCGCTCGAGCGCTACGCAAACCTCCCGGCCGACGGATGGTACTCCGGCGATTCCCACGTGCACATCGCGCGCGAGCACACCGAGGACGACGCCGTATGGGCGCAGATCGCCGCCGAAGACATCCACGTCGCGAACCTGCTCGAGATGGGCAACATCGCCGTCACGCACTTCAAGCAGCCTGCGTGGGGGGAGGCCGGACAGTACGTGCGCGAGGGCCATGCGCTCGTGTCCGGACAGGAGGACCCGCGCACCGTTCACCGCGGACACACGATCCACCACAACCTGCAGCATCCCATCCGTCCGGACCCGGAGTCCTACTTCCTCTATCACCGCGTGTTCGAGGCATCGCGCGCCCAGGGCGGGATCTCCGGCTACGCGCACATGGGCCAACTCTTCAACGGCGAGCGGGGTTTGGCGCTCGACGTGCCGTTCGACCTCGTCGACTTCATCGAGGTCCTCCAGGGCGGCCGCCTGTACGACGACATCTGGTACAGCTTCCTGAACCTCGGCTTCAACGTCCGTCCCATCGCGGGCGCCGACTACCCGTACTTCGGACCCACGCTGCCGGGGGTCGAGCGCACCTACGTGAAGCTGGACGGGCCGTTCGCCCCGACCGAGTGGTACAACGCCTACCGCTCCGGCCACACCTACGTGAGCAACGGGCCCTTCATCGAGTTCCGCGTGAACGGGCGGGAGATGGGCTCCGAGCTTCGCGCCGAGCGCGGGGAGAGCCTCGAAATCGTGGCGGAGGCGTCGCTGAACCCCGACATCGACCGCCTGAACCGGCTGGAACTCGTCGTCCACGGCGAGGTCGTCGCGACCGCGACCCAGGCGTCCGAGGACGGCGACCGGCTGCGGCTCGCCACGCAGGTCGAGGCCGACGAGAGCCTGTGGGTTGCCGTCCGCGCCTTCGGCGACCGCGACGGGGCGCGCGACATGACGGTCGCGCACAGCGCCCCGGTGTTCGTCGTCGTCGAGGACGAGCCCTGGTGGAAGCTGGAAGCCGTGCCCGAACTCGTCGCCCGCCACCGGGCCAAGCTCCGGGAACTGCTCATGGAGCCGATCCGGCCCGAGGGCGATCTCGAATACTGGGAGACGACCCGCCTCCTGGAGGAGGAATGGGAACAGCAGCGCCTCCGCCTCGAACCGCGCGTACAGGAGGCGGACGCCCGCTACCAGACCCTCCTCGACCGCGCCCGCGCCGCGGGCGCCGCTTTTCCCGAATGACCGGATCCCGTCACCAGGAGGACCCTATGCGCCGTCACGCTCTTCTCGCTCTCTGCGTCGTTCTATCCCTCACCGCCCTCGCGCCCGCTGGCTGGTCTGATGCGGAGGCGCAGAGCCTTTCGCCCATCGACGCCGAGACGCGCTGGACGCTGTCCGCCGTGGGGGATGTGATCATGAACCGGCGCACGGCGCCGTTCGACCACCCCGGCGACCCCGGCTTCCACGACCTCGCCAACATCATCCGGGCGACGGATGCCGCGTTCCTGAACCTCGAGCAGTCCGTGTTCCGGCTGCAGGAGTTCACGGGCTGGCCGGCGGCGGAGAACGGCGGCAACTACGAGGTGGGCTCGCCCGAGACGCTGAAGGACCTCGTGGACATGGGGTTCAACCTCTACAACCGGGCGAACAACCACTCGACGGATTACGGGGTCGAGGGCATGCGCCTCACGAACCGGCTGATGGACGAGTGGGGCCTCATCCACTCCGGGACCGGCGAGAACCTGGGCTGGGCCAGCCGTCCCGGATATCTGGAGACGCCGAAGGGCCGCATCGCGCTCATCGGGATGGCGTCGACCTTCACGCCCATGTCGCGCGCCGGCAAGACCGGCCCCACCGTTCAGGGACGCCCGGGGCTGAACCCGCTGCGGCTGAGCACGCGCTACGAGGGGTCGCCGGAGACGATGGCCGCGCTCCAGGATGTGGCGCGCCGGCAGGGCGGGGACGTGTCGGACGATCCGGACGCGCCTGTCCGCGTCTTCGGTTCCACCGTGTTCCCCGGAGACGAGGACCGCGCGACCGTGTCGCTCAACGACGAGGACCGCGAACGCGTCCTGCACGAGGTGCGAAACGCCACCGACCAGGCCGACTACGTCGTCGTGAACAGCCACTCGCACGAGCCGGGCAACGCGTTCGTGACGGCGCCGGCGTGGATGGAGGAGTTCGCGCGGCAGACGATCGACGAGGGGGCGGACGCGTTCATCATCCACGGGCCGCACCAGCTCCGCGGCGTGGAGATCTACAGGGGCCGGCCGATCTTCTACTCTCTGGCGAACTTCATCTTCCAGAACGAGACGATCGACCCCATGCCCTCCGACCAGCGCGACCGCTACGGGATCCCGCTCGACCGGCTCGCGTCGGAGATCTACGACACGCGCTTCCAGGTGGACGAGGACGGCAACCCCACGACGGGCTTCCCCATCGGGTCCGAGTGGTACGAAAGCGTCGTTCCGGTCGCGACCTTCGAGGGCGAAGAGGTGGTCGAGATCATCTTCCACCCGATTGAACTCAGCTGGAAGGCGCCGCGCGGGCGGCGGGGCACCCCGCGGATCGCGCCCGAGGAACTGGGCCGAAGGATCATCGAGCACCTCGCCGAACTGTCGCGCCCCTACGGCACCGAGATCACGTACGAGAACGGCGTCGGCGTCTGGCGGCGCTAACCGCCGCTGGACAGCCCCGTCGCCTTCAATCGCCGCTGGCGGCCACGCCGAGGCCTTCCCGCTCGGCGGCGTCGCAAAGACGCTGATCGAAGCAAAGGAAAACGAGCGGATCCGAGAGTTGCTCGTTCACCAGCAGGGCGGCGCCAAGGTGGCCGGCATCGGCAGCCCGGAGGGGGTGCCGGGCCAGCACCGCGTTCGCCCGGGCGCGGACGGCAAGCAAATCGATGATTTCGTCCCAGCCGGCGGCGAAGCCACGAAGGCGGTCGAGAGCCGTCCGCCGCTCCCCCCGGGTCAGCGTCCCTTCGCGCGTGCACCTTTCGATCGCGCTCGTGATCTCCGTCCGGGTCCAGGCCCAAGTCACGACGTGATCGTCTTCGAGGAGCCACGCTCGAGCCAACCGGCTCCCAGGCTCGGAGACCATCAGCGGGACAAGGGCCGACGCATCCCAATACCTCACAGCCGGTCGGCCCGGTCCTCCGCCAAGGCTTGCGAAATGCTCGTCGACAGTTTCATGGGAGGATGGTCGAGAATCGATGCGGCCGATCCCGAGCGGGGCCGGAGAAGACCATCGGCAATCAGCCGGTCGCGCACGGCGTCGTCGCCCCCCGGCCGGGCCGCGATCAACCTGGCGACCGGCACCCCGCGGTCGAGGATCTGAATCTCGCCGCCCCGCCGGACGTGGCGAAGGTAACGCGAGAGATTGGCCTTGAGAGACGAAATCGATACTGTAGTC
Source organism: Candidatus Palauibacter australiensis (assembly GCA_026705295.1). Taxonomy (NCBI): domain Bacteria; kingdom Pseudomonadati; phylum Gemmatimonadota; class Gemmatimonadia; order Candidatus Palauibacterales; family Candidatus Palauibacteraceae; genus Candidatus Palauibacter; species Candidatus Palauibacter australiensis. The sequence continues at coordinate 19,803 of JAPPBA010000107.1, read as the reverse complement.
ATAAGGTCAATCTAGTCTCGATATAAAGACCAATCAAGTCACGAACTAGCTTCCGCGTTCGGCGGCGTCGAAGAAGCGGGCCGCCTCGCCTTCCTCGATGAAGCCGAGTTCCTCGATCTGTTCCTCCTGACGCTCGGACAGGTCGTCGAACAGCATGCGGTCGCGCGACGTCGGGGCCGCATCCGATGCCTCGGCATGTTCGAGCAGCTTCGCGAACTTGTCGTCGAGACGGACCGGCCAGTTGATGAGTTCCTGCTTGGCCCGGTGCTCTCGCGAGGGCCGGAACTGACGCAACTGGTCCTCGATCTCCCACAGCCGGGCGTCGAGTTCGGCCCCGGCGCCGGCGATTTCGGAGCCGCCCTCCGTGCCGGCGGCGGCCTCGATCGCCTCTACGATCCTTCGCCGGAGGTTGTGGATGCGCATCACGGCGCGGTGGTTCTCGCCGATCTTCTCCCGGATCGCCATCAGGAAGCCGAACTGCTCGTCGAACTCGGCCTGCGGCGTCGTCACGCGCGGGTCCGGCACGATCTCGAACGGGACCGTGAACGTCTCGCCGTCCACCGCCAGGCGCGCCTCGTAGCGGCCCGGGGGCGCCAGCGGCCCGTACGGGTCGCGGTGCCGGTAGAGCGTTTTCGGAACCCAGTCCACGGGCTCCGGATAGCGCATGTCCCATTCGAACACGTTGGCTCCGGCCTCTGCTAGGAGCCCCGGCTCCACCAGATCCGCCGGGTCGATGAGATCCGGCCCTGCCTCGGGGGCGGCGCCCCGGCTCGAGAAGGTGCGGATCTCCTCCCCCTCGGCCCCGTCGTCACCCGCCTCGTGGATCGACAGGCGGACCTCCCCCTCGGGGGCGCCGGGCAGGTAGTAGCGTAAGACGACGCCGCTCGGCGGATTCGGCATGAAGAGGCCGCCGAACGTCGCCCGCGTGACCATCTCGCGGAAGCGGATCGTGGGCCGCGGCGTGAACAGACGCACGCCATCGTCCACGTCCGGCCCTCCGCCGTCGGCCCGCAGCGCTGCGCCCGCCGCCGCCAGTTGCCGCAGCGGCGAGATGTCGTCGAGCACCCAGTGCGCGCGCCCGTGCGTGGCCGCGACGATGTCGCCCTCCTTCACCTTGAGGTCGCGCACCGGCGTGACGGGCAGGTTTAGCCGCAGCGAGCGCCAGTTCTGCCCGTCGTCCAGGCTCACCCACACGCCGCTCCATTCCGCGCCGGCGTAGAGAAGCCCGGGCTGCTCGTCGTCCTCTCGAACCACCCACACGAAGTCGTCCTCGGGGAAGTCCGCGTCGATGCGGCGCCAGGTGGCCCCGTAGTCGGCCGTTGCCCACACCGACGGGGCGTCGTCGCCCATCATGTGCCGGTTGGCGGACACGTAGGCCGCCGCCGGATCGTGCCGCGAGGCCTCGACGACGCTCACCCAGGTGTCGGGCTCCATGTCGGGTGGCGTGACGTCCTCCCAGTTCCCTCCGCCGTCCGTCGAGATGTAAACGAGGCCATCGTTCGAGCCCGTCCACAGCACTCCTTCCCGCACGGGCGACTCGGCGATGCTCGCGATCGCGGCGTACCACTCGATCCCCACGTTTTCCCGCGTGAGGCCCCAGAACTCGCCGCGATCGGAGGGGAGCGTCGCTTCGAAGCGGGTTTCGTCGGCGCGCGTGAGGTCGGGGGAGATGTCCGCCCAACTCGCGCCCTCATCCGTCGAGCGGTGGACGTACTGTGTGGCCGTGTACATCACATCGGGGTCGTGGGGCGAGAGGAAGAGCTTGACGTCCCACACCTGGCGGTAGCGGAGCTGGTCCTCGCCGGTGCCGTAGTAGTTCTCGCCCCAGACCGAGATCCAGCGGCGCTCGCCCGTCGAGCGGTCCACGCGCGCGATCCAGTGGTGGTCGCCCCCGTAGCTCACGTCGAGCCGGTCCGGGTGGACCGCGATCCCCCCGTTCTCCGCCGCCGCCGTCGTCCAGCGCTGGTAGTCCCAGATTGCCCCCTCGTCGGAACGGCTGGGCACGCAGATGCTGGTGTTGTCCTGCTGGGGCGCGCACACGTTGTAGGGGAAGTCGTCGTCGACGGAGGCGTTGTACATCTGCCCCGTGGGCTGGTTCTCGACCGACGACCAGGTGCGGCCGCCGTTGAGCGTCACGGTCGTGCCGCCGTCGCCCCCGCCCAGCATGCGGCGCGAATCCGCGGGGTCGATCCACAGTGCATGGTGATCGCCGTGCGGGAGCGTCGTGAGGGCGGCGAAGCTCTCGCCCCCGTCCGTCGACTTCCAGATCGAGGTGTTGAGCACGTACACGACGTCCGGATCCGTGGGGTCGGCCACGACGTGCGTGTAGTACCACGGGCGCTGGAAGAAGTTGGGGTTGTCGGCCACGCGCTCCCAGCTGCGGCCGCCGTCCTCGGAGCGGTAGAGCCCGTTGCCGGAGCAGTAGTAGTCGCGGCACGGGAGCCAGTCCGCCTGGCCGGGCGCGTCGGCGGTGTAGAGGCCGCCCGTCCCGTCCCCCTCGGCGGTCATCAGCGCCCACACGCGATTCGGCCGCGACCGGGAGATGTCGAGCGAGATCCGTCCCTTCAGGCCGGCGGGAAGTCCGGGGGCCGCCGAGATGTCCTCCCAGGTGTCGCCCCCGTCCGTCGTCTTCCACACCCCGTTGTCGGGCCCGGCATCCTTGATCGTCCACGGGAATCGGCGCCCGTTCCACGTCGCCGCATAGAGCGTGCCGGGCGCGCTCCGGTCCATGACCAGGTCGATGACCCCCGTTTCGTCGTCCACGTACAGGACGCGCTCCCACGTCTCGCCGCCGTCGCGGGAGCGGTACACGCCGCGGTTCTCGTCCGGGATGAACCCGTGCCCGTGAGAGGCGGCGTAGACGAGGTCGGGATCGCGCGGGTGGACCTCGATCGCGGAGAGGTTGCGGGTGTCCGCCAGCCCCATGTTCCGCCATGTGCGTCCGGCGTCGTCGGAGCGGTAGATGCCGTCGCCGCGCGAGATGTTGGTGCGGAACGAGACATCCCCCGTGCCGACGTAGAGGATGTCAGGGTCCGACTCCGAGATCGCCAGCGAAGAGACCGTCGTCGTCCCGAAGTACCCGTCCGACAGGTTGTGCCAGCTTACCCCGGCGTCGTCCGTCTTCCAGACGCCGCCCCCGTTGGTGCTCCCCATGTAGAACACGCCGGGCTCCGTCGGATGCCCGGCTCCGGCGATGGACTTGCCGCCTCGCCACGGGCCGATGGGCCGCCACTCCAGCACCTCGAGCACCGACGCGTCGACCGAACCGCCCCCCAGCCCGGCGGCCGCGTCCCGATCCGGCAGGTCGTCCGGCTCCGCACAGGCCAGGGCGGGAATGAGGAAGATGGAGAAGAGGATCCCGAGCGACGGCGAGTGATCGTGATGGCGCATCGTCGCCTCCCAGCTTCGAGAAAGACGTTCCCGCGGGAACGCGTGGTTGTGTTCAGTCGGTGCGGCGCAGTTCGACGGGTTGGCCGTGGGGGGTGTGGCGGTAGGCGTCCGCCCACGCCTCCTTGCAATCGTCGAGAGCCGCGGAGGTGCTGAGCCGGCGGTCGACGACGAGCCGTTCGAGGGCGGCGACCCAGTGGTGGTAGTAGCGGGAGCCGTCGTCCGGTTCCCCACGCGCTTCCGCCTCGGCGAGTTCGTCGGCGAGCGTCCCGGCCCACTCCTTCCACGTGAAGTGTCCCTCCTCGGAGAGCTTCACCGCAAGCGCGAAGGCCTGTGCCTGCCACGGCGCCTCGAACACCGGGCCCTCCTCGTCAGTGGGCAGCGGAGGGAGTGCCGCGAGACGTTCGGCGTCGACCCGCTCGGCCCCGCCCCGTCCGGCGCTCGTCGTCACGCTGGCTCCAGGTAGTCTTCCCACAGGTCGACGTAGATCGCGTCGCCCGCGGCGGCCCGCTCACCCCACAGTTCCCGCGCCTCGAAGCGCACCGAGTAGACGTGCTGCGGGCGGCGGTCGAGGGGACGCCGGCCGTCCTCGTCCGTGTCCTGCAGCGCGTAGACGCCGTAGTCCTCGACCACGGTTCCCTGCCGCCCGCGGACGTAGCGCGGCTGCCGCGTGTGGCCGCGCGGGTGGAGGTTCCGCGCACGCACCCGGTCGTTCGGCGCGAAGCGGGCGGGTACATCCATGTCGAGGAGCCCGGCGCCCGGCGCCCCGGTGTTCGAGGGCGGGAGCATCTCCGGCCGCGGCGCCCCCGGATCCGGGTAGCCGGTCTCCAGTTCGGTCTCCGAGATGAGGCCGCTCACGAGCAGTCGGGTCGTCATCATCCGGAACCAGCGCTCGTAGTAGGACATGCTGAGGTATTCGACGGGGGGGATGCTCTCGAGCGTGTAGCGGAAGGAGGGCCATTCGCGCCCCCGGCCCCACGGACCGACCGCCCTGGTGAGCGCGTACACGCGCCCCTCCCAGCGGTGGTGGAAGACGGGCTCGTTCTCCTCGGGCTCGACCGGGCCGAAGCCGTCCATGCCGCCCATGTCGTGGATCGTGTTCACCGGTCTCCTCCGGACGGGCCTCCCGCTGGCGCCTCGACCCGGGCCACGCCGATCATCGAGTCCCGGCTGACGATCCCCGCCAGCTCCTCTTCGCTCATCTCCTCGGTGCCGGCGGGCCGCTCCGGGAGCACCAGGTAGCGGATCTCCGCGGTGCTGTCCCAGACGCGGACCTCGACATCCTCGGGCACATCGAGACCGAATTCGCTCAGCACGGCGCGCGGCTCGATGACCGCCCGCGCCCGGAAGGGGGCGGACTTGTACCACACGGGCGGGAGGCCCAGCGTCGGCCACGGGTAGCACGAGCACAGCGTGCAGACGACGAGGTTGTGCACCTCCGCGGTGTTCGCCACGACCTTCATGTGCTCGCCCTGACCGCCCAGATGGCCGAGTTCGCCGATCGCCGCGGTCCCATCCGCGAGGAGGCGCTCGCGGTACGCGGGATCGACCCAGGCGCGCGCGACCACCTCGGCTCCGTTCCGCGGGCCGATCCGGTTCTCGTACGTGTCCACGATTTCGTCCAGCGCCGCCGAATCCACCATCCCCTTCTCCGCGAGGACGGACTCCAGCGCCCGCACCCGGAGGGCGATGTCCGACGGCACGTCCTGATGATCATGGTCGTGGTCGTGCTCGTGACTGTGCTCGTGTGACTCGTCCTGGTCGGCCATCAGCTTCCCCGGGGCGGCGAATGCGGCCGCACCCACCGCCGCGTCCCTGATGAACCCGCGCCGGTCGACCGGCCGCCTTTCCGATTCGTCCATACACACTCCTTGCTGCGTCCATGGTGCCCACACGCGGCTGGACCGCGCAACGGCCGCGCCACGGCGAAGCGGGTGGAACAGGAGATCACATTGCCGTCCCCGCCCACAGCGCCCCGATCGGCACGGCGAACAGCCGGTCCCCGAACGCTGTGGCGTGGTCACCGTCGTACAGCAGAATGCCTGCCCCGAACCGGTCGCCGGCGACGGTTCGAAACCGTCTCAAAGCGTGGAAGTCCCCGGCCGTCAAACCCGCCGCCGCCTTTACCTCGATCGCGAAGCATCGGCCGGACAGCGTCTCAATGACGATGTCCACCTCCACCTTGTCCTTGTCTCGGTAGTGATGGAACGTCAGCGGTTCATCTGCCCACAGCGCCTGCTTCCGCAGCTCGTTGTATACGAAGGACTCCAGCAGCGCCCCGAGTTCGCCGGGTCGGTTCAGCAACATGTGCCGGTTGATCCCGCGCAGGGCGCATATCATGCCCGTGTCGACGGCGTGCAGCTTCGGGGCCTTGACGAGCCGTTTGAACTCGCTCGTGTGCCACGCGGGCAGCCGCTCCACGACGAAGAGCTGTTCCAGAAGAGCGAGGTATCGGCCGACGGTGAGGCGGTTCAGGCCCAGCCTGCCCCCAAGCTCGGCGAGATTGACGAGGCGGCCGGAGTAGAGGGCGGTCAGTTTGAGCAGTTTCGTCATCGCGTCCAGGTGCTCGACGCGGGCGAGTTCACGCAGATCCCGCTGCACCAGGGTACCGATGTACTGCTCGTGCCACGCGCGGGCCCGCCGCTCGCTCGTTCGGGCCAAGGGCTCGGGGAATCCGCCCGCTACGATCCGCCGCACCAAGCGGTCCCTTACGCGCACCTCGGCGGCCACCGGCATTTCCAGCCGCAGCATGGTGTCGATGAAGCTGGGTTCCCGAGCGGCGATTTCGCACTCGGACAGTGTCGCCAGCCGGACGGCCTCCATTCGCCCAACCAGGGCATCGGCCAACTTGGGCAGCAGCATGGCGTTGGCGGAGCCGGTCAGCAGGAAGCGGCCGGGCGTGCGGTCCTCGTCCACCGCCTGTTTGACCGCGAGGAGCGCATCGGGAACGCGCTGCACTTCGTCGAGCGCGATCTTCTTCGCAGGCAGGTTACGTATGAAGCCCACGGGATCCGCGCGGGCGATCTCCAACTGCGCGCGGTCGTCGAACGTGATGTATTCCCAGGTTTCGTCGATCAGAGTTCGAACCAGCGTGGTTTTTCCGACTTGCCGCGCGCCCATGAGGAAGACGACCGGCGTGTCGGAGAGCGCCTCCTTGACGAAGCGGGCCGCCAGACGTCGATACATGGGCGTGGATCGTTGCATGTTGCCCATCGTAACAGCCTGGGGTCACGCCGGAAACCGCGTCTGATCGTTATTCGATCTTCGTCCAATCGTTATTTGCACCGCGTCTGATCGTTATTGTTTCATCGTCCAATCGTCATTTCGGCGATGGGGATTGCGCCACTTGGGCTCCTGCGCGCACCGTTCGGCGCATGACCGTTTCCTACGAGAACTCGAAGGCCGTCTTCGACGGGATCAAGGCCGCCGGCATCCGCAGCATCTCCGCTCTGCCGGAGACATGGCTCGGTCTCCTCCTGCAGCGCGCCGAGGACGATCCCGAGGTCGATCTCATCCAGGTCGCCAAGGAGGAGGAGGCGGTCGGCATCGCCGCCGGGGCCTACTTCGCCGGCGAGCCGCACATCCTGCTCATGCAGAACCACGGCTTCTTCGCGGCAATGAACGGGATCATCTCCCTCGCCCAGCTCTACTCCGTCCCGCTCTGCATGCTCATCGCGGTCCGGGGCCACTGGGGCGAGCCCTACCCGTGGCACACTCGTGGCGGGATCGTGACGGAGGGGTTGCTGCAGGCGCTCAACATCCCCTACCACCACGCGAGAGATCCGGCGCTCGTCGCGAAGGAGATCGCCGAGGCGTACACGCTGTCGCAGAGTTCGCTCTCGCCGGTCGCGCTGCTGCTGACGCGCGACCTCATGGAAGTGTGATGCGGGACGGCGGATTCAGGCGGGGGGAGGAGGCCTGATGCGGCGGGAGGACTGCCTGGAGCTGATCTACCCCGAGATCGAGGACAGGCTGGTCGTCACGATCATGGGGGCCTGCGCCCAGGAACTGTACGACCTCGGCCACCGCGAGAACTTCTTCTACCTGCAGCACGCGATGGGGCTCGCCTCGTCGATCGGTCTCGGCCTCGCGAGTCATCTGCCGCACGAGCAGGTGATCGTGCTCGACGGGGACGGATCGGCGCTGATGAACCTCGGCACCTTCACCACCCTCGCGCGCTACCGGCCCCGGAACCTCCTGCACATCATCTTCGACAACGGAAGCCTCCTCTCGACGGGAGGGTTCGAGTCGCACACCACCTCGGGCGTCACGGATCTCGCCGCGATCGCGCGCGGGGCCGGGATCGAGCACGCGGTGGCCGTGGACTCGCCGATGGCGTTCGGGGAAGCGTTCGTCGAGGCGCTGGAGCGGGACGACCTCGGCGTGATCGTGGCCCGCGTCGACGCCGTGGGCCCGGACAATTACGGGATGGACTTCGCCCTGCCCGAGAACGCCTTCCGCTTCAAGCGCTGCGTGCAGGAGCGCCGCGCCGCGACGGGCTGGACGCCGCCACCGCAGCCGGGACACGCGAGCGGCGCCTAGCACGGGCTGCCGGCCGCCACGCCCGGTTGCCGCACGCCGCTCGAAGGGACTAGCCCGCCTCCTCGGCCACCCGGGCGATGACGTCCCGCACCCGATCGCGGAAGGTGTGTGCCCGTTCCATGACCTCGGCCTCGTCGACCGTGAGCACTCGGCCGTCCCTGACGACGACGCGCCCGTTCACGAGCACCGTGGAGACGTCGCTCCCCCGAGCCGCGTACACGAGGTGGGAATAGACGTTGTAGAGGGGCGTGAGCCCGGCACGCCGCGTGTCGAGCAGCACGACGTCGGCGCGCTTTCCGGGCTCCAGCGAGCCGATGCGGTCGTGGAGGTTGAGCACGCGGGCGCCGCCCATCGTGGCCATGCGGAACACCGTCTCGGCCGGGAGCGCGGTCGGGTCGGCGTTCGTGAACTTGTGGAGCTTGGCGGCGGCATCCATCTCGTCGAAGAGGTCGAGGTCGTTGTTGCTCGCCGGACCGTCGGTGCCGAGTCCCACAGGGATTCCGGCGGCGAGCAGCTTCACAACCGGCGCCGCCCGCGGGATCCCGAGTTTGAGGTTGCTCTGCGGGTTGTGCGAGACCCCCGCCCCCCCGGCCGCGATGCGTTCGATGTCCTCATCCGAGAGGTAGATGGAGTGGGCGAGGACGGTCCCCGGACGGAGCGCTCCTACGGACTCGAGTGCCTCCACCACGCCCATCCCGGTCCGTTCCGTCGCCGTCGCGAACTCGCTCGCGTCCTCGGCCGTGTGGATCTGAAACGGGGCATCGTACTCGATGGCCAACCGCAGCGCGGCGCGAACGTCGTCCAGCGAGGTCGTGTACAGCGAGTGGGCGGCCGTACCGGGAACCAGCGTGGGGTGGTCGCGATACGCCTCCATGAACTCGAATGCGTTGGCCAGCGTCTCCGCCGGCGACGCGAAGTCGGGGGCGGGAAAGCCGATGACATGCGGGCCCATGACGGCGCGGATGCCCGCATCGATCACCGCCCGCGCCGCGTCATCCCGGAAGTAGTACATGTCCGCGAACGTCGTCGTCCCGCTCTTCAGCATCTCGATGGACGAGAGCAGCGTGCCCCAATAGACGAACTCGGGATCGACGAGTTCTGCCTCGGCGGGGAAGATGTGCTCGTTCAGCCACGTCATCAGCGGCATGTCGTCGGCGAGTCCGCGCAGGAGCGACATGGCGGCGTGGCCGTGCGTGTTGACGAGTCCGGGGATCACGAGGTGCCCCGTCGCGTCGAGCACCGTCACGCCCGCGGGGCGGGGAGCCTCACCGTCGAGGACGGCGGAGATCCGATCCCCTTCCACGAGCACCGCGCCCGCCTCGAGGACGGTGCCGGCGTCGTCCATGACGACGACCGTGCCGCCGTCGATCAGGAGCCGGCCGCCCTCCGAGGCTGTGTCGCCGGCATCCGGACCGGCCGAGCACGCGGACAGGAACACGCCGGCGAGGAGGAATCCCCCGCCGGCTCGGGCAATGGTTTGTGTCGGCGCGAACCGCAACAGCTAACCGTCCTGCGGCTGCGGAACGACCCGGATGTAGGGAAGGGGCTGCTCCCAGCCCTCCGGGAAACGCTTCCGCGCCTCCTCGTCGGTGACCGCCGGCGCGATGATCACGTCGTCGCCCTGCTCCCAGTTCGCCGGCGTGGCGAGCTGCTTCTCGGCCGTGAGCTGGCACGAATCCAGGAGCCGGAGGATCTCGGCGAAGTTGCGGCCCGTGCTCATCGGATACGTGAGGGTGGCCTTGATCTTCTTGTCGGGGCCGATGACGAACACCGAGCGCGCCGTGGCGTTGTCCATCGGTGTGCGTCCCTCGGACGTGTCGCCGGCGTCGGCCGGGAGCATGTCGTACGCCTTGACGATCTCGAGCCTCGGGTCGCCGATCAGCGGGTAGCCGACGGCGTGCCCCTGCGAAGCCTCGATGTCCTTCGACCAGGCTTTGTGGTCGCTCACCCCGTCGACGCTGACCCCGATGATCTTGCAGTTGCGCGCCGCGAACGCGTCCTCCAGGGCGGCCACGGCCCCGAGTTCCGTCGTACACACGGGCGTGAAGTCCTTCGGATGGGAGAAGAGGAGGACCCACCCGTCCCCGATCCAGTCGTGGAAGCGGATTCTGCCCTGCGTCGTATCCGCCGTGAAATCCGGCGCCGTGTCATTGATCCGGAGCGTCATCACTACTCCCTGTTTCGAGGTGGTCGCTGTGGAGCCGCTGCGGGCGACGCAGCCCATGATCGGCGTTTCCCGCCATGGTGACAACGCCGCGACAACGCCGGCCCGTCCCCGGCTATGGCCGAACCGGCCCGGCTCGGCGCATGTTTCTCGGCCATGCGCTACCGAACCCGAGAAGCTGGAGCCTCCGGAGGACCCCTGATGAAGATCGGACGCCGTGTCCTGTTGACGACCGCCGTGCTGACCGTCGCCATCGTCGCGACGGCGCGGGCGCACACGATGTACCTGAAGCTCGAGAGCTTCTTCCTGGAGCCGCACTCGACGAACGTCGTTGCGCTCTTCAACGGAGACTTCGACGAGAGCGAGAACCACATCACGCGCGACCGCATGCTGGATGTGAGCATCGTGGGACCGGATGGGGTCGTACACCCACCGACCGAGGCGTGGCGCGACACGGCGATGTTCCACTGGCATGCGGACAGCGTCGACACGGCCCTGTTGACCTTCGAGACGGGCTCCGCCGGGACCTACACGATCGGCGTGTCGACGGCGGCCCGCGTGATCCCGCTCGAAGCGGAGGCGTTCTACGAATACCTGGTTCACGAGGGCTTGGTCGACGAGATCGCGCAGCGCGAAGCGGCCGGAAAGACGGACGACGACGCGGTCGAGCGCTACAGCAAGCACGTGAAGGCGATCGTCCAGGTGGGCGACGCCCGAAGCGGCGAATGGGCGGAGGAGCTCGGCTATCCGGTGGAGCTCATCCCGCTGGAGAACCCGTACGATCTCGTCGTCGGCGACGAGCTCCAGGTGCGCTTCCTGCGCGCGGGCGAGCCGGTCGAGAACGCGCTCCTCTACGCGAACTACGAGTTCAACCCCCACTCGCACGACGATACCGGTGCACACAACGAGGCGGTCGAGGTTCGCACGAACGCGGACGGCGTCGCGACGATCCCGCTCGTAGGTGGAGGTCGGTGGTACATCCGGACGATTCACATGGTGGAGACGCCGTCGGAGCCTGACCTCGACTACGAGTCGAACTGGGCCACGCTCACGTTCCAGGTCCGGGGCGGCTAGCCGGAAGCCGCGTTAGCCGCGCTAGTAGCCGCGCTCCCGGTCGACGACGGCCAGGAGCCGCTCGCCGGCCGCGAAGCGCCGCAGGTTCTCGCGGAAGAGCGTCCACATCCGCTCCATGTGTTCATCGGAGTCGCCGCCCAGGTGCGGCGTGATGATCACGTTCGGCATCGACCAGAGGACGTGGTCCCGCGGGAGCGGCTCGGGATCCACCACGTCCAGCCCCGCGCCCGCGATCCGGCCCTCCCTCAGCGCGCGGACGAGCGCCGCCGTGTTCGTTGTGCGGCCGCGCCCGAGGGTGATGTAGAGCGCGGTGGGCCGCGTCAGCTCGAAGAAGGCCTCGTCGATGACGCCGTCCGTCTCCGGCGTGAGCGGCAGGGCGTTGACGATGACGTCCGCCTCGGGAACCAGATCCAGCAGTTCCGACGCCAGCCCGACCCGCTCTACGAAATCGGGCCCCTCCCGGCTGCTGTTCCGCGTGGCGATGACCCGCATGCCGATCCCGTGCGCGATGCGCGCGGTTTCCGTCCCGATCCCGCCGAGGCCGATGACGAGCATCGTGCGGCCGCGAAGTTCGAGTAACTGGCTGCCCTCACCGCGGTAGGGGGACGGCCCGGTCAGCGGCCGGATGTCCCAGCGCCGCTCGCGCTGCAGGTCGAGCGCCGTGTGGAACCGTCGCGCCAGCACGAGCGCCATGCCGAGCGCGTGCTCCGCGCCGCCGGGGGCGAAGATCCGCTGGGCGTTGGTGATGACGAGGTCCTCGGCGTCGGAGAGCCCGGGCAACGCGAGGTAGCGTTCGACCCCCGCAGAGGCGAGCTGCACCCAGCGGAGCTGGTCGCCGGCGGCGAGGATGTCCGCGTTCAGCACGCCGAGGACCGCGTCGGCGTCGTGCGCTTCGGCTGCCGCGGCCTGGCCGTCTCCGACGACGACGAGGTCCACCCCGGGGGCGACCTCCGCGAGTTCGGCCGTGCGGCCGGGCCACAGATCGGCGACGACGACTTTCACGGGCGGCTCCCAGTCAGGCGAGGATCGATCGGGCGAAGGGCCCGGACGCAGGCCGAGCACCCCGGCCGGGGCGCGCTCCGCTTCGGCCGCGCTCTCCGGCGGACGATCGGCGGCGCAGCCCGCCACCGCCAGCGCGGCGACGAGCGAACGCAGGACAGTCGGCGGGCGGGCTACGGATTCCCCCCCATCCGCTCCTGGTAGCGCGCACCGCTCAGCACGTTGAACATGGCGTAGTTGCCTTCGTGGCACGCGTACTCGTACAGCAGATGGTCGAAGCGCTTGAAGGGGACCTGTCCGCCCCAGGGGCTCGTGTACACCGCGGGATCGTCGATCGTGAACTCGTAGAGGATCGTCTCCTCGTCGACGCGCGTGAAGCGCTCGACGACCTTCCGATCCTTCGACGGCGGCACCCCCCGGAACGCGTGCTCGGGGTTCAGGTTCGTCGTCTCGACGACGAGCGTTCCATCCTCCCACCAGCCGACCGAACTTCCGAACCACGGCGTGACGTGGTCCGGCTCGAGCCGGCTCTCGAGCTGCTCCTGCGGATCACGGATGGGGATGATCCGCGCGTCGTGCACCATCTCGGCCATGATCACGACGAAGTCCTCGTTCTGCGCGATCGTGTAGCTGTTGTTGTACCAGTAGTTGGGGAGCATCGGCGGCCCGGCGCTCGATCCGAACGATACGATGCACCGTTCCGCGAGCGGCCGAAGCTCGGGGTGGTCGTACTGGCCGAATCTGCCGCGGAACTCCGCCGCGTCCTCCAGCCGCCTGCGCGCATCCGGCGTAAGATCCGGAATCCGTCCATCCGGCGGGTCGGTGACGAGGGAACTGCGCGGCTCGCCTCTCACGATCGCCACGCGTTCGCCCGGCTCGCGGTAGAACTCGTCGTAGCAGGTCGTGGCCCCATCGATGCAGACCCGGTGCTCGCCCCCCGGCGGCAGCGGCCGGTCCGGGTCCACCGGGGCCGTCCGTTCGGCGACGGTCTGCGCCTGTCCACCCTCTATGGCGGCGACCTCGTCCGGGCTCAGCACGGGTCCCCGGCCTTCGGGGCGCTCGAAGGGGGTCAGCGTCTGGTTCGTCCAGTTCCCCTGCAGGTCGGGATGGCCGTGCGCAGTGCGCGGGGGCTCCCAGTCGTCGGACGTGGTCTGGGTGCGGGCCGCGTCCGGCTGAATGAGTACCGCGGCGGCGGCAGCGAGTCCGAGGACGCCGATCGCGACGTAGGTGAAGGGGCGCGCGGCGGGTCGGTCCACGTTCATCGTTCCTCCTCGGTGCCGGCATCGGGATCGGCAGTGTGTTCAATCTGCGTTTCCCGAGCTTCGGGCGCGAGACGTGCAACGCGAAAGGGCCCGGAAGACCGGGCCCTCTCGAAGCGCTGTCAGTTGGGTCGGACAGTGGGTCTCAGAGACCTCCGCCGCCGCGCCGCCTCGCGGTCCGTCCCGTCGACCGCCCTCCCGACCCCGAGGAAGAGGAACCGATCGACGCCGTTCCCCGCGAAGACCCGGTCGACCGTGTTCCGATTCTGGAGGTTCCGCTGCTGTAGCCGCGTCCGCTGATCACCCGGCCGCCGTTGTTTGCGGGCTCCGTGCGGATGATCGTCGGACCGTAACCATAGCCGTAGCCGTACCCGTATCCGTAGGGGTAGCCGTAGCCGAAACCGAAGGGCGAGTAGCCGTACCCGTAGCGGTAGCCGTAGCGGCCGTAGTAGGGATAACCCCAGCCGTAGAACGAGAACGGGTCGTAGTATCCGCTACCCACGCCGCGCCAGGGCCGTTCGCCGCCGTCGCCGCCCGTGGACACCGCGAAGCGTTCCGGATAGCTCCGCGCGATCATCATGTCGATGACCCCTTCCGACACGCCGGCATCGGCGAGTTGGAGGAGCCGGTCGGCGTCGACCGCGAGGGGCGTCTCGTGTTCGACGATCCAGGCCTCCACGGCCTCGGGATCCACATGAGCCTGCGCCTCGATGATGTCGTCGACCGAATATCGTCCGGACGCCGCGAGCCGCAACGAGCGCACGGCCAGGCTCCGGTCCTCCGCGATCTCACCCAGGCCGACAGCCTCGGCCTGGCTCTGCGTGGCCAGGCGGTATCGCGTCACCCACGTCAGCTTCTCGTCGCCGACGGTGACGACCCGCGCGTCGATCCAAGCGTCGGACGAGATCATCGCGAACATGCCGCTCGACGATCGGTCGACGCCGCCCTCGCAGACCTGGTCCACATCCATGAACACCCGGCCCGGCCGCGAGGCGAAGACCGCGCGGCGCGATCCGCTACAGCCCTCTTGCGCCGCTTCGTGCGGCTGTCCATCCGCCTGCACGATTTCCCGGGCCGCGATCTCGCCGTCTTCGATCGCGATCATCTCGACGCCGGTCTCTTCCGCGCTCGGCCGGAAGCAGAGCAGCGATTCGGGCGCGTCCGCGCTCGTCGAAGTACGAACCGGCTGCCAGCAACCCATCCAGGCGAGCCAGCGTTGGTCCATCTCCTGCGCCGCCGCGGTCGACAGCGGTCCGGCCGCGAGCATCATGCCGGCCGCCACGAAAAGAGCCGAGCCGATTCCAGCAGTTCGCTTTTTCGTCATGTGACCATACCTCGAGGTTTACAGCCGTACCGAGAAGCCGAACGCGGCACGGAGTCCGTTCAGGTCGATTCGGTCGAACCCGATGAAGCTCCCGCCCATATTCGCGCTGGCCCAAGAATAACGGGCTTCGGCGGTCAAAATCCACCGCAGCCCGAGCGAGTAGTCCAATCCGGCCGTCACGTAGGCGAGCGCGGATCCGCCGCTGGACGAGAAGTAGTCGTCGAAGATGTCCAGCGTTTCGTAGTCGACGAATTCGCCATCCTGCTCGAATTCGTACCACATGAAGCCGACGCCGCCTCCGACGAAGGGGGCGAACTTGCCCGGAATCCAGGCGAGATCGCTGATCCTCCGTCCCCGCTCCGTGAGGTAGGCCTTCATGCCGACGGTGAACGGGATGCGTCGAAAATCCGTCGTCTGCAGGATCGGCAGGTCGTCCGTGCCGATGAATTCCCGGGACTCGGAGTCGATCTGGCTGTTCTCATACCCGACGCCCAGCGCAAAGTCGATGCGGTCGGAGAGCCGGATGCCGAGGTCGGCGGCGAGCGCCACCGCGTTGAAGTCCTCCTTCTCGACGGTCAGTTCCCTGCGCGTGAAGTCGAAGATGTCACTGTCCGCGCGGGGAATCGAGTACCCGATTCGAGCGCCGAGCGTGACGGAAGGACGCCGGAAGAGAAAGTCCTGCGCCGCGAGGGCTTCGGCCGCCAAAGCTCCCCCGATGACGGCGAGGACAGCCGGCATCGAGGACTGTCTGAATCGGTACTTCACATTGCCTCCTTCAAGGCACCTGAGCGGAACTTCATGCGCTCGCGCCAACCGGGTTTTCGGTGTGCCACTCCTAACACGAACCAATCCCCGGCCGGGTCACATCTTCACCGACCCCCCGCCCGCAACCGCTTCGCAGGGCGCCGCCGCGCCCCCGGCCCCGCCCTAGCCGCTTCTCACGATCACGGGCGTTTCCTGCTGGACCTCGCCCCCGTCCGCGTCCCGCGCCGTAACGGTGATCGTCGTACTCCCCACCGTCACGCCGACCACCGTGAGGGTGCTGCCCGAAACCGCCCCCACCGCGACGAGCGTGTTCCCGGTCGTGACACTGAACGTCAGGTCGTCGCCCTCCGGATCGCTGAAGTACTGCGACAGGTCCAGCTGGTGCACCTGCCCCGTGGTCAGGCTCAGCGCCGGGAGCGCCTGGGCCGCGACCGGCTGCTGGTTGGGCACCGTGATCAGGAAGTTCTGCACGGCCTCTCCGCCGGCTTGATCGCGAGCGAAGATCAACCCGGCCGCCTGGCCGGTTCCGACCCCCACCACGGTCATCATGCTGCCCGAAACGGAGACGCCGGCTACGAGCGCGTTCGATGTACCCGCGCCGTACGCTAGCGGGTCGCCGTCCGGATCCTGGAAGAAGCCCGACACGTCCACGATGACATGATCGCCGGCCGCCACGGCCAGCGGCGGCACGACGCCGACCGCGACCGGCGCTTCGTTCGCCGGCGTGGGCTCCATCGTGTCCTCGCTCTCGATGCATGCCCCGGCGACGAGTACGGACAACGCCAAGGCGACAAAGCCGCCCGCGCGCCGGAAATTCAGATGTTCACGCAGCATTTTCTGTTTCTTCCTTAGGCTCTTGAGAAGGGTTCGGCCCGTCCGGCCCGAGTGGCCGTCAGGGCAGGGCCAGCGCCGCAAGTCCATCGGTCAACTGAATGATCACATACTGCCTGCCTTCGTGGACCCAGCTCGACATCCCGTAGCGCGTGTTGCCGGGCAACTCCACCTGCCCCACGCGCTCGCCGGTCCGCTTGTCGATCGCGAACAGGTGCGGCGTTCCATCGCTCGTCTGTCCAGACGCAAGAAGGAGCGTCGGAGTTGCAACCATGGCGGAATGGCCGCGCCGGCCCTGGTTCGGATTCACGTCCACCCCCTGCAGCATCGGATGGTCGCGAATCACCGCCTGCTGCCGCTCGGGCGCATCGCCGTGCGGGATCATCCACAGGTGTTCGCCCGTGTTCACGTCGATCGCCGTGATCCGTCCCACCGGCCCCTTCCAGATCCGCAGCCCCTCGACCGTCGCCTGGTCCGCCGTGCTCTCCGTCACCACGCCGATCGCGCGGGAGAATTCGGAGTGGGTGACGCCCGTCTGCTCCGGCCCGTCGAGCTCGGATTCGATCCCCGGCGCCACCATGACCGGTGAGCACCCGCTGGTCGACGTCACGAACACCACACCCTCCACGGGATCGGCCGCCGGCGGACCCGTGATGTTGGCCCCGCCCCCCCCGCCGGGGCAGATGAGCGCCGCGCCCTCGCCGTCCGGGTTCCCGAGGTGCGTAGGGGGGTTGAAGAGCGGCACGAAGAGGTCGTTATCACGCGCGTACTCGAGCGCCATCTCGCGCAGTTCGGGCGTGTAGTCGATGAGGTCCTGCTCGGTGCGGCCCTGCAGGTCGTAGGGCAGGGGCCACGTCGGGTGCGGCTGCGTTTCGGCGAGCTTCTCGCCCGGCACCTTCGACTGCGGGACCGGCCGCTCCTCGATGGGCCAGATCGGCTCGCCCGTTTCGCGGTCGAGCGCGTACAGCCACGACTGCTTCGTCGCCTGGAAGACACCCTTGATCGGCCGGCCGTCCACGACGACGTCCATGAGGAGCGGCGCGGTCGGCGTATCGTAGTTCCAGATGTCGTGGTGCACGAACTGGAAGTGCCAGCGGCGCTCGCCTGTCTCCACGTCCAGCGCGACGATGCTCGTGCCGAACAGGTTGTCGCCGGGGTGGAAACCGCCGTAATAGTCGATCGTGGCGCCGTTCGTGACGAGGTAGACGAGTCCGAGTTCGGGGTCCGCCGAGAGCGGCGCCCACGGGGACACGTCACCGGTCCACTGCCAGGCGTCGTTCTCCCACGTCTCGTGCCCGAACTCGCCGGGCCGCGGGATGATGTGGAACTTCCACTTGAACTCGCCGGTGCGGGCGTCATAGGCTAGGATGTCGCCCGGGACCATCTCCTTCCGCGTCTGGTTGTAGCCCTGCTCCGCGGAGTTGCCGACGACGACCACGTCGTTGACGACGATCGGAGGGGACGACGCCGTGATGTAGCCGATCTCGAGCGGCATCCCCTGGTCCGGGTCGTACTCCTGGTTCAGGCTCTCCCACGGCCCCCAGCCCTCGATGAGATCCGCCACCAGGTCCACCGTCCCCGAGGACGGGAACCCCGGCAGCGGCACCGCCTCGCCCCAGTTCTCGAGCGGCCGTCCCGTGTCGGCGTCGAGCGCGTAGAGAAAGAACCCGGGACTGATGATGTAGACGACGCCCCGTCCATCGACCTCGGCGTAGGCGACGCCCTTGCCGTACGCTTTTCGCATCGAGTACTCGTGCCGCCAGGTCATGGGTTCGGCGAAGCTCCACAGGAGCCTTCCCGTGGTGGGGTCGAGGGCGATGACATGCCGGTTCTCGCCCGTCACCGTGATCATCTTCCCGTCGATGTAGGACGGTGTGGCCCGCGCCGTGCTCGGCCCGAAGCTCGACGCGTCCCAGCGCCACGCGACCTCGAGGCTCTCGAAATTGGAAGCATCGATCTGCGTCGCCGGCGTGTAGCGAGTGTGCCAGGCGTCGCCCCCGTAGTAGGTCCACGCGGCTCCCTCCACGCCCGGGCCCTGCGCCGCGGCGGGGGCTCCCGCAATGACTCCGAACAGAAGGGGAAGAAGAAGGGTGCTGCTCGGCCGCCAGCTCCGGTGGTTCTTCATCATCCGTCCGCTCTCGCTGTTCTCTCTTCCGCAGTTCACCGTACGGGGTACGGCAAGGATAACACTCCATCGTGGACGCGCGTTTCCCGGGACGCAACGTCTCCTTGCACGCAGACCACGTTTCTTCGCACTGTATCAGGGCATTAAAGATGAGTCGCCGGACGCGGCAGCGGAGCAGTTCCAGCTGGAGGAGGATGTCTCATGCGTGGATCGCATCGTCACTCGAGCCATGCCTGGTCGCATGCAACGGCCCTTGTCGTGTTCATGGTGCCCCTGGCTCTGGGTCTCACGTTCCGGGATCTCACCGGACAGGGGCCGAACGGAGCGGAGCGGGCCGGGGCAGAGGCCGACGTCACGTTCTCGAAGGACGTCGCCCCCATCCTCCAGGCGAACTGCCAGAACTGCCACAGGCCGGGGTCCGTGGGTCCGATGCCGCTCCTCGACTACCGGGACACGCGCCGCTGGGCGTCTCGCATGAAGGAGCTGGTCTCGAAGCGGCTCATGCCGCCATTCCACCTCGACACGGGCGTCGGCATCCAGGACATCAAGGATGACTGGCGGCTGAGCGAGGCGGACATCGGGACGATCGTCGCCTGGGCCGACGCCGGGGCGCCCGAAGGGAATCCGGCGGACATGCCGCCCCCGATCGAGTGGCCGACCGAGCAGAAGTGGCAGCTCGAGGACATCCTCGGCCCGCCCGATCACGTGATCAAGTCGAAGCCGTTCGACGTGCCGGCCGAGGGCGGCGACACCTGGTGGCGACCGCGGGTGCCGACGGGGCTCGACGAGGATCGCTGGGTGATGGCGTTCGAGACCCGGCCCTCCTTCCCCGCCGGGCGTCAGGTCGTGCACCACGCGATCCCGCGCCTGCTCAGGCTCAACGAGGAAGGGGAGTACCGGCGCATCCAGAGCCTCTCCGAGTACGCGATGGGCAAGGTCGGGGAGATCGTGCCCGCGGACGCGGGGCGGATGCTGAAGGCGAACGACATGATCGAGTGGGACGCGCACTACTATCCCATGGGATACGAGGTGACCGGCGACCAGGTCGAACTCGGGATCTGGTTCCACGAGGAGGGCTACGAGCCCGAGTTCCAGCAGGACCTGCGTCTCTATCCTCTCAGGGGGGACATCGCGCTGGCGCCGGGAGGGACCGCGATGACGCAGGGGTTCTACCGCTGGGACCACCCGGTGAGGCTCGACAGCTACCAGCCGCACGGGCATGTGCACCTGCACGCGATGTCGATCCAGGCGCTCTACCCCGACGGCAGGCTCGAACTCATCAGCATGGTCACGGACTTCGACGCGCGCTGGCACCACAGCTACATCTACGAGG
>JAPPBA010000106.1 GCA_026705295.1 Candidatus Palauibacter australiensis | reverse complement strand
CAGGACACGTGCGGCCCGACATCGGCCAATCCCTCGCAATCGAGAGGCGAGAAGCGCACGCGTGGCCCTCTGGTGAATGGGTGGGAGTGGGCTTCCACGAGCGCAGTGTTGGTACTGTGGGCATGGAGAATCATCTCCTGGAGCACGTTCTCCTGCAACTCCAGGTAGTAGGCCGTCTGCATGGCGAAATCCTCCCGCCTGAGCACCGTGACATCGAGGACCCTCAGCGCCCCGTTTTCGGCTGGAGAAGCGAAGAGAAAGGCCCCTTGCTCGCGCCCGTGCGCGCTGCCCTCAAGCACGAGCGCGGAGCGAAGGGCACGGAACTGGCGCTTGCTAGCGAAGCAAAGCGTCCGTCGCGCAGTGGATTCAGACACCCTGCCGGAACCGCTGTTCGAAGGTGATCAGATAATTCAGCAGGTTAGCCCCCTCACGAATATCCTGCTTCGCGGTCCATGGCCTGCCATCGGCGTTACCCTGCCATGAGAGGACACCCCATTGCCCGCTAAACGGCGGGCGATTGCTCGCGTCGGCGACAAAGTCGTTCGGGGGCTGGCCGCCCACGCGGGCGGAAGACGGCACGTAGATGCCGTAGGGTTCCTGCCAGGGATGTTCCTGCTGTGCGTGAAAAGCAACTGGAAAGGGATCTGGACTCCAGCCACCCCGCGTCGCTCGGGCGTCGTGTTCGAGCAGGAACCAGTCCCCCGATCGGATCACGCTCGGAAAGACACTGGCGATCAACTGGTGCTCCTGCTGAAGGCGGAGTTCACGCTCATCCACGACGCCAGCCGATCTTCTTCGCGAAGGTCTTGAGTTCCTTCAGATCCACGATTGCTCCAGGCTCGAGAGTTCGGGCCTCGTTCGTCGCCAAGTCGATCTGCTGGACGCCCTCCGACGGGTCCCAGCCACCCAACTCGGCGATCTGCTCTGTGATGATGGTCGGCTTTGGCCACCGAAACTCCTTCTCTTCGATATACAGGAGGAACAACTGGCCGGTGCGCAGCTTCTCGATGCCTTCGGTTGCGAGTTCCACGACATCCGTGTCCTCGATGAAGAGATCGGGCTCGTCTCGCCGTTCCAGCCAGACGCCGATGCACGCTGGATCATCCGCACCTGCCAGCTGCTTCGCGATCAACCCGGTCAGCTTAGCGCTGCCCCATTCGAAGCGTCGCTCGTCAACCTCGACGCGGAACGATCGATCACTTCTGAAGGCGATGAAGCGCTCGGCTCCTTTCTCGCGCAACTCGACCGTCTCATCGAGCCGCCGCTCTTGAAGCGCCCCATCATGGAGCACTTGGAAGATCAGGTGCTCCTCCGGGGGCCGGAAGCCTGCCGCCGCGAGCAGTTGCCGACCCGTGGGCTTGGGATCGTCCACCTTCAAGCCACGGAAATCGAAGTCGGCGTTGGCCACGGCCACGCGGAACCGGTCCCGGCCATGGCCCAATTGTCGGTCTTGAGTACTCATCTGGCACATCTCCTTGCACCTTGGTGGTTGTCAAGCGACGCTACCTTGCGTAACGTTGCTGTGTGCGCCGTCCACGATGACCGTATCGACCGGCGCACACTGGACGGTACTGAATCGACATCCGTGCGTCAACCGCTAGCGCGTACCAGGTACGATACAGGAGATTCCGTGCGAAGACAGGGCGAGACTCTGCGGGTCCAGGATCTCGCGAAGCTGCTCAGAGACCGGAGGGCCACGAAGGGCCTTGGTCTGCGAGCTGCGGCAGAGGAGGCAGGGGTGTCCTTCAATACGCTCGCCCGCGTTGAGAAGGGCCATGTCCCGGACATTGAGACCTTCAGTCGCATTGCCCGCTGGGTGGGGCGCTCCGCAGCGGACTTCCTTGAGCCCGGGGGTGTCACATCCGATTCGACCCCGGAGTTGATCGAGGCCCACCTGCGCGGTGACCCGGCGCTTTCCTCCGGTGCCGCAGCAGCAATCGCCGGGCTCGTCAGGGAGTTGTACGGCCGACTGGCGGAACCTACCGATGCGGCAACCGCTTTCCACCTCCGGGCGGCTTCCACGTTCAGGCCCGAGGCTTCGGTGCTCTTCGCCGACCTACTCGGCGAAATGCGTCAAGCCCTCTTGGACGAGGAGTGACGATGGCTCTCCGCCGTGGCTTCAAGGCTGAGGCCGAGCGCCTCGCGAAGGACCTCTGGAGCGAAATGAGCCTCACGCCCAACGACGGGATGGATGCTGTGAAGCTGGCCGAACACCTGCACTGCATCGTGCGGCCGGCGGACGCTCTGGTCGACATCGGGAAGCTGGAGGAACTCCGTCGCATCCAGCGCGACGCTTTCTTTGCCTGCACGTTCAAGCTGCCCGGCAATCGCTACGCCATCGTCTTCAATCCGCTGATGTCGGACACGAGGCGAAACAGCGACATTGCTCATGAGGTGGCCCATATCGTGCTCGGCCACAACTTCTCGCGTCTCGAACGTCTTGGGAGCATCGCCTTCCTCTCCGGCGAAAAGCAGCAGGAAGAGGAGGCAGCATGGCTCTCCGGATGCCTCCTCCTGCCGCGCTTCGCCCTGATTCACGACCTGAGGCAGGGAAAGACGCCCGCGACGATCGCAAGAAATCGGATTCTGAGCAAGGACATGGTGGAATATCGTATCCGTGTCACCGGAGTCACGAGACAGCTTGCCGCCGAACGCCGTAGGCGTGTGTCCTGAAGATGAGCTTCTCGATCGTCAGCGCACGGCGGTGGGTCAAGGTTGCCGCCAGAGACGTACCGCCAGTTCTGCGGACGGCCCACATCGGGTTTCCGGCCAAACGATCTCGTCTTTCCCGTGATCGTGTCGTTGGGGAATCAGAATCATCAAACGGCACGAGTGGCAGATCGTGCAGTCCCGGTTGAACTTAGACGATTTCATGCCGTGGGTTGCGACATCCGTTTTTCGCTGATCCAGCGGTGCCCTCGATGACGGTACATCCGCGCGTCATCCGGGTGCTTCTCGATCCCCTCCGAGAAGATCTCGATCGCGTCGCGAAACGCCCCCGTATACCCGACGCGCCGCCCGAGCCAGATGATCGCGTCCGCATCGTCCGGATCCGCGTCGTAGTCCGTACGCGCGACCTCGATGTCTTGCGCCTGCTCCGCCGAAGCGGGGGAAGGATAGAGAGGTTCGCCAAGGAGGGAGATCG
The DNA here is from genome assembly GCA_026705295.1 of Candidatus Palauibacter australiensis. Taxonomy (NCBI): domain Bacteria; kingdom Pseudomonadati; phylum Gemmatimonadota; class Gemmatimonadia; order Candidatus Palauibacterales; family Candidatus Palauibacteraceae; genus Candidatus Palauibacter; species Candidatus Palauibacter australiensis. The sequence continues at coordinate 16,708 of JAPPBA010000106.1, read as the reverse complement.
CCTCCGCCCCCTCCGGGAGTCCGTCTCCGACAGCGGACGTTTCAGAGTCGTCCGCCGCCTCCCCGCAGGCCGCAACGCCGAGCGCCAGCACGAGGGCGCGCAGTTCCAGTCGATAGCGTGTCATCGTTTTCCTCGGGAGAGGGGTTTCCGCGCGGCTCGCAAAACCCGGACCGGATTGCGAGCGTACAGCGGACTGTCAGACTCCAACATCAAGCCGGACGCGCGGCTGCGCCGCAAGGGAGGTGGACATGACCGAGGAACACCGAGTGCCGGGCGAGAACCTCGTGCGGAAGATCAAGGAGATCATCCGGGAGGGGAACGTGCGCCGCATCTCGATCCGGAACGAAGACGGGAAGGAACTCATCGAGGTGCCGCTCTCCATCGGCGTCGTGGGGACGCTGATGCTGCCCGCGTGGGCGGCGATCGGCGCCATCGCCGCCCTCGTCACGAACTGCTCGATCGTCGTGGAGCGCGAAGAACCCGAAGGAGAAACGAACTCCGCCCCGGTGCCCGCCGATGACGAGGATGGCCGATAGAGCGGAGCATCGGTCTCGGCAACGCCGAACCGGACGACTATCTTGAAAGAAGCCGCGTCCTCGCACGGACGCCGGATCCGAAACTGACGGAGGTTTCATGAAGAAGCGCTTGCTCAGATTGTGCGTGCCGCTGGTCGTCGCGACGCTTGTCGCGGGCTGCGGCGGCGACACCATGGACCCGGAGCCGCCCCCCGCCGCGGGACCGCCGGACCTCTCCGGCACGTATAGTCTCGTATCCCTGACGCAGGGTGGCGCTACGGTCGGTCCGCCGATCGCCTCAGGAACTTTCACGCTCTCGCAGACCTCGTCCTCCGGTGACAGCGCGTCGGGCACGATGACTTATGAAGTCTCGGTGCCCGCTGCGGGGATCATGCTTCAGGACCAGGGCACGTTCACCATCCGTACGGACGGCACCTGGCAGCAGAACGGTACCGAAGTGCAGGCTCTGGGTACGTACACGCTGGCGGGCAACGTCCTCACCGTCATGGTAACGGAGCCGCTGCCGGCAGTCTCGACGACGGTTTGGCAGCGGCAGTAGCGGTCGGGATCCGACGACGTCTCACGGCAAGCGCCGCGCTCGTCTTCTTCTACATGCGCGCGGTGCTCGCCTCCTTCTACGCGCGGGCGGCGCTCGCCTCCTTCTACGCGAGCGCACCGCTCGCTGCCCAGGCCCAGGACGCCATCGTGCGCGGCCGCGTCCTGGACGCGGAGACGGGCGCACCGCTGGCCGGGGCCACCGTGCTCATCCGCGACACCCCGCTGAGGGCGACGACGCGGACCGATGGCGGTTTCGCGATCCCGTCACCGGCTGATGGCACTTATACGCTGATCGTGGTCGCGGATGGCTTTCGCGCCTCCGAACGTGAGATCGAGCCCGAGACGTCCGGAGAACTCAGCATCCTGCTCGAGCGCCGGATGTTCGACGTTCCCGAGTTGACCGTGACGGCGAGCCGCTCCGCCGCCCGCCCCGGCGAAGCCCCGGTGAGCGTCGCCGTGATGAGCGGCGACGAACTCGGCAACCGCGACATCGTGACCCTCGACGAGGCCCTTCCGTTCGCGCAGGGCGTGATCTTCAATTCCGGCCAAATGGACATCCGGGGGGCCACCGGCCTGGCGCGGGGCGTCGGCAGCCGGGTTCTCATGCTCCTCGATGGCCACCGCGTGCTCTCCGGCGTGGGGGCGTCGATCGATTTCAGCGGTCTGCCCGTGCTGGACGTGGACCAGATCGAGATCGTGAAGGGTCCGCACTCCACGCTGTGGGGGACGAACGCGCTGGGCGGCGTCGTGAACGTGATCACGAAACGCCCGCCGGCGGAGCCCGAGACCATCGTCCGCGGCTACGTGGGACTCTTCGACACGCCGGCCCGCCATTCGTTCACGGACGAGCGCCTGAGCAGGGAAGGGCTTGCCCTCCAACATTCGCGCCGCATCGGCGATGTCGGTACCACCCTCTACCTGGCCCGGGAGGAATCGGACGGGTTCCGGCAGAACGGCGCGCTGGAGCGCTGGCGGATGCGGCTCAAGACCGTCTTCCCGGCGGAGTCCGCCAATCCGTGGGAGATCTTCGTCAACTGGACGCGGAAGGAAGAGGAGGAGTTCTTCACCTGGCTGTCGCCGGACCGGCCGCTGGAGGTCGACCCGGCCGAACTCGGCGACTGGATTCGCTCGGACGACCTCGTCTTCGGCATGACGGCCAATCCGATCGTCACGCCGAAACACCGCGTGCAGGTGCGCCCGCACATCTACCACGCGCGGAACCAGAACCATTTCCACGACAACGAGGACTTCCACCGCTCGACGCGCCTCGGCACCGATGTCCAGTGGTCTCTCTTCCCCAACCGCTCGCACGCGCTGACGATCGGGGCGGAAGGCGCTTTCACCGGCGTGACCTCGAATTTCCTGGAGCCATCGCCCGACGTGACGGACCTCGCGCTGTTCGCTCAGGATGAGATCACGTTCTCGGACCGGGTTCGCGGCTCGGTGGGCCTGCGACTCGACTACCACAACGCCTCGGCGGCGAAGGAGGACCGCTTCCTCAATCCGAAACTCGGGATCGTCTACGAGGCGAGCGACCGGTTGAGCCTACGAGGGTCCCTCAGCCGCGGATACCGGGCGCCGAGCGTGTCCGAGCAGTTCACGTCGACGACGCAGTTCGGCTTTCGAGTCATCCCCAATCTCGAACTGCGGGGAGAATCCGCCTGGGCTCGAGAGGTTGGGGCGACCGTGCACGTGAGCGATCGCGTCTGGCTGGACGCCGGACTCTTCTGGAGCGACTACACCGACCTCATCGAGCCGTCGCCAGCGCCCAACAACGTGTTCGTGTTTCAGTTCCGCAACGTCGCGGAAGCCATGGTGCGGGGCGTCGACGCGGGCCTGCGGATCGGCGTGATCCCGACCCGTCTGGACCTCAACGCGAACTACACCTTCCTCGACACGAGGGACGACCGGACCGGGCGCGCGCTCCCCTATCGTTCGCGCCACAACTTCACCGCGACCGCCACCGGCTGGAGGGGCGCCGTCGCCATCGACTTCCGCCACCGGAGCCGCGTGGAGCAGGTGCTCGCCTTCCCGCTCGACGAGCGCAGCGCCATCAACCTCGTCGACCTGCGCGTGCGCGGCCAGATTCTGGGGACCCGCGTGCAGGCGAAGATCGAGAACGTGTTCCAGACGACCTACGTGGACGTGCAGGAACGGAGTCCGGGACCCACGCGGAGCTTCCGCCTGACCGTAACTCCCCGCTTCTAGAGAGCTTGTGACCCGCGGCAATCCGGGCGCCCGCGCGCTGGCCGGGGCGCTTCTCGCCTCCTGCGCGCTGGCGGCCTGCGAACCGTCCCCGCCCCGCGACGTGGCCGGCGCCGTCAACCGGGACCGCCTGCTGGCGACGGACACGGTCCCGGCGGAGTGGCTGACCTCCGGCCGGGATTTCGGGGAAACGCGGTATTCGCCGCTCGGGCGCATCCACGTCATGAACGCGGCCGCCGTGGGTCTCGCCTGGGAGTACCCGTGGCGGTCCCACGTCGGCTCCGTCCATTGGGGGCTCGAGGCCACTCCCGTGGTCGTCGACGGCGTGATGTACTCGCCCGGTCCCTGGGGAAGCGTCGCGGCACTCGACGCGGCGACGGGGGAACCGGTCTGGCGCTACGACCCGTCGGTCGACCCGAGCACCACGCGCAAGGGGTGCTGCGGCCCCGTCAACCGCGGACTCGAGGTGTGGGAGGGGCGCGTCTACATCGGCACCTTCGACGGATGGCTGGTGGCGCTCGACGCGGCGACGGGCGAGGAGGTCTGGCGCGTCGACACGTTCATCGACCGGTCCCTCTCCTACACGAGCACCGGCTCGCCGCAGATCGCCGGCGACGTCGTCGTCCTCGGCAACGCCGGCGGCGACTTCGGCGTGCGCGGCTACATCACGGCGTACGACCTCGAAACCGGCGAGGAGGCGTGGCGCTTCTTCACCGTTCCCGGCGATCCGGCGGAGGGCTTCGAGCACCCGGAGATGGAGGCGGCCGCCGCCACGTGGGACCCGGACTCGGCCTGGGAAGGCGGACTCGGGGGCACCGTCTGGGGGGAGATGGCCTACGACCCCGCCCTCGATCTCCTCTACGTCGGGACGGGGAACGCCTACCCCTATCCGATCTGGCACCGGAGCCCGTCGGGGGGCGACAACCTCTACCTCGTCTCCATCCTCGCCATCGACCCGAAGACGGGCCGCCTCGCCTGGCACTACCAGACGGTGCCGGGCGAGATCTGGGACTACACCGCGACGCAGAACCTCATCCTGAGCACGGTCACGATCGACGGCCGCCCGCGCGACGTCCTGATGCAGGCCCCCAAGAACGGCTTCTTCTACGTGCTAGACCGCGCCACGGGCGAACTGCTGCGGGCGGAGAACTTCGTCACCGTCAACTGGGCACAGGGGATCGATCTCGAGACGGGGCGGCCGATCCCGAACCCCGCCGCTGACTATCGCGACGAACCGCGCGTCGTCTTCCCCTCCTCCGCGGGCGGCCACAACTGGCAGCCGATGTCCTTCAACCCCGAGACGGGCATCGCCTACATCCCCGCCCGCGAACAGGCCATGCTGTGGCGTTCGCTGGACGCGTTCGATCATCGCCCGGAGGTCGCGTACGAAGGCTTCGCGGCCTCCTGGCCTCCGTTCCCGGAGGAGTTCGCGCACCTCGCCGAAGGTCTCCCCGATATCGGCCCCAACGAGTTTCTCCTCGCGTGGGACCCCGTCGCGGGACGCGAATTGTGGCGGGTGCCGCGCGGCAGCATGTGGAACGGGGGCACGCTGGTGACGGGCGGAAACCTCGTCATTCAGGGGACGGCGGTGGGCACGCTCGACTTCCACCAGGCCGATACCGGCGCGCGCATCCACAGCATCCATCTCGGCACCGGCGTGATGGCGGGGCCCATGACGTACGAGGTGGACGGCGTGCAGTACATCGCGGTCATGGCGGGCTACGGGGGGCCGAGGGGCGCCGCCTATCCGCTCGGCTCGGCGGCGTACGACTACGACAGCGCGGGGCGGCTGCTCGTCTTCAGGCTCGATGGCCGGGAGGTGCCGCTACCGCCCGCGCAGATCGTGCCGACCACGCCGGAACCGCCGGATCTCGCGCTCGACGCGGCCAGGGTCCAGCGCGGGGCGGACCTTTTCGGGGTCCACTGCGGCATCTGTCACCGGGCCTCGGACGAACACCTCTCCGCCTATCCCGACCTGCGCCGCATGGATGGCGGCGCGTGGGAGAGCTTCGACGCCGTGGTGCTCGGCGGCGCGCTCGCCGCGAACGGCATGGCCGGCTTCGGCGACCTCCTCTCGCTGGAGGATGCGACCGCGATCCGGCACTACCTCACGAGCGAGCAGCGGCGCCTGTGGGAAGCGGAGTCGGCCGCCGGTCCCGCCCCCGACGGCCGCTGAACCTGCGGCCCTTCAGTTCCCGCCGTCCGTCCCGGGTGGGTCGGCGGGTCCCTCCGCCTTCATCACGTCGAGTTCCACCGTGCGCTTCAGGTCCCGGTTGATGAAGATCGGGAACGTGTACCCGCCGTACTTCTGAAGCGTCAGGTTGTTGATGCCGACGACGTGATTGAAGGTGGCCGCCTTCCCCGGCGGAGCCTGGACGGAGAACCCGCCCGTCACCTTGAACAGTTCCTGTCCGTCCTCGTCCATGCAGCGGATTTCGAGTTCGTGCTGCCGGTCGGTCTCGGAAGACTCGGCGCGGATCCTCAGGACCAGTTGCATGGACGGGTGGGTCACCGGCATGGCGCCGGCGTAGAGCGTGTCGAAGAGTCCCATGAGATTGAGCTTGCCGTCGCTCGATGTGTTGGCGGCGTCGGCCAGCGTGGCCAGCACGATTTCCATTCGTCGGTTCTCCAGTCGGAAGAAACAGCCTGCGATCGGAGCGGGCCCGGAGTGTAGCGGATGGGGCGCCTCCGCGAATCCGGAAGGTGTCAGCCGAAGATACCGCCGACAATTTCGAGGATCGCCTCGAACACGCTGGCGGCGGCATCGCCGACGGCGTCGATTGCGGCCGGCGCCGCTTCCGCCGCGGCCGCCGCTGCGTGGCCGGCGACGTGCGCCCCCACGAAGACGAGATCCGGCGCCCAGAAGAGCGTCTCGAACAGGACATCGGCGCCGGTGTCCGCGGTGCGCGCAACCGCGCCGTCGCGTCCCCGCCGCGCGACGAGCCGGTCCCGCTCCATCTCCCAGATCGCCTCGAGTTCGTGGTGGTCGAACCACACGCCCTTGCACCGCTTGCACACATCGAGCGTGAGCGAGGACTGGCTGACCTGCAGCATCCGGGTGTCGCAGGCGGGACAGTTCAGGCGGGTCTTCGCCCCGCACGCGGCGCATTTCGGCGCGTCGCGGTCGACGAACGCGCGGCACGCGTGACACTGGGCCCGGTGCCGCTCCTCCCGCGCCGGGATCTGTGCCCACAGCGACTCGGGACGTTCGGAACGGAGGCGCTGCACCTCCCCCAACTCGAACCACATGCCGCCGCAACGGGCGCAATGGTCGAGCGTAAGCGGACCGGCTGCGTCTCCGGCCCCGGCCCCGAGCGACGTCTTCTCCATCTTGGCGCCGAGACATACGGGGCACGGCCAGCGCGTCTCGCTCACGGCACCGGCTCTCCCCTCACGGCTCGAGCAGCCCGCGCGCCGATTCCTTCTCCGACAGGTGCCGAACGTCGTGGAAGTTGTACACGAGGAGACCGGAGTCCGTGATCTCGATTTCGGCCATTTCCCGCGCCATCAGTTCGTTCAGGACTTCCTCGGCCGTCGTCGTGGGTACCGCCAGTTCGCCGGCGACCTCGACCGCCGTGATCCGCCCGCCGTGGCGCCCCGCCATCTTCAGGACCTCGGCCTCGAGCGTGTCGCGGCGGAGTGCCTCCCGCCGGTGTTCGATGCGGCGTCCGACCCCGAAGTGGCGCGCCAGGAGCAGGCCGCCGCCGGCGGCGGGCAGTCCGGCCGCGATGAAGAGCGCGACGAGCGTCCTCAGGGCGAGCGGATCCGCGCCCGAGCGCAGAGACCCCCAGACCATGAGGAGCGCCAGCGCCAGAAGAGCGACACCTCCCAGGAGCCTGCCCACCGCGTCAGCTCCCGGCCACGCTCACGCGGGATCGCCCTCGTACACGAAGCGCTCCACAGCGCCGTGAATCCGCGACACGGTCACGTCGCTCGGCGGCGGCGTGACGCGGCTCACGAACCAGGTCACCAGGAAGTTCACCACGAGACCCCACACGCCGCCGTGCAGACCCAGGGGATGCGGGAAGATGATGAGCGTGACGCACAGCGTCGCGAGCCCCCACCCGATCCCCACGATGACCCCGGTCTTCGTCGTCAGGTGTCGGCCCGGGAAGCAGACCCCGAGGACGGCCGGCATCAGCTGCAGCGCGCCAGACCCGGACAGGGCGACGAGCTGCACGAGGAAATCGAAGGTGCTCACGGAGAGGAAGTACCCGACCGCGAGGAGGGCCACGACGATGAGCCGGCCGATGAGGATGTAGTGATTCTGACTCGCGCCGGTGCGGATGTAGCGCTGGTACACATCGCGCGTCAGCACCGTCATGTTCGCATGCAGCATCGAGTCGAGCGTGGACATCGCCGCCGCCGTCGCGCCCGCCAGAATCGCGCCCGTGAGCCAGGCCGGGGCATACGCGAAGAGCATTTCCGGGAAGATCCGGTCCGGAATCGCGATGTCCGGCATCACCACCGCGCCGCCCAGGCCGACGAGCGCCGCCGGGATGTAGAGCGTCATCAGGTAGATGGGGGTCGTCGCGCCCAGCAACTTGATCGTGCGGGCGGAGACCGCGGTGTAGTAGCGGATGAAGAGGTGCGGCTGGAAGACGATCCCGAACGAAAGCACGACGATCATCCCGAACCACATCCCCGGCGTGAAGAACCCCTCCGGCCCCGGAAGCGTCAGCAAATCGGGGCGTTCCGCCGCGACCTGACGCCACAGCTCGAGCGGTCCTCCGAACAGCTCGAAGGCGAGCACGAGCGCGCCCGCCCACACGGCGACGTACATCCACACGCCCTGGATCACGTCCGTCCAGTAGACGGCGCGCAGGCCGCCCGCGATGAGATATCCCGCCGCGACGATGAGAAGGATCAGCGTGCCGAGTTCGAACGAGATCCGGTCTCCCGACGCCACGGACAGGATGTAGCCCAGCCCCACGGCCTGGACCTGGATGTAGAGGATCGTGAACAGCACGGAGACGATCGCCGCCACCACCCGGACGGCATCCGACTCGTAGAAGTCCGCCAGCAGGTCGGCCGGCGTGATGTAGCCGAACGTCTTCCCCAGCGCCCAGATCCGGCTCCCGAGCACGTACGTGATCGCGCCGACGAGCACCGTCCACGCGCCCGCCGCCCAGAACCCGATCCCGTGCGTGTAGAAGAACCCGCCCGAACCGAGGAAGGCGAACGCCGAATGGTAGGTGGCGACGACGGTGAGGTAGAGGACGATGAACCCGGCCTTGCGTCCGTAGAGGAGGAAATCCTCCAGGTCCACGGACATGCGCCGGTTCGCGACCGCCCCGAGCACGATGGTGGCCAGGAGATAGACGAAGATGAGACCGGTCGCGACGACCCAGGCCTCCATCAGAGACCCCGCCTCTGTACCTGGATCAGCACGCCGATGAGGAGGATGTAGACGACGAGCAGGTACACGTAGAGGAAGGGCAGGCCGCCGATCCACGGCTCGACCCGGTTGCCGATCCAGTACACGAACGGCCACTGCGTGAACGCGAACAGGACCAGGAAGACGATGACGAGCCGGCGGCCCGTCGGCGTACGCGGCAGGAAGTGCGACCGGAAACGTGTCATGACGTCAAGCTAGCAGCCCGCAGCGGGGTTTTGCCACGGACCGGCGGGGGGTCGGCGTCAGCGCCCGGTGTCTTCGCCGACGATCGTCACGTCGAAGCGGTCGAGCACGAGGTCGATCGGATTGGCGATCGTGAGCCGGCCGTCGCCGGCGAAGAGCAGCGCGACCGGCTTGCGGTCGTCCGGGCCCGCGTTCCCGTCGCGGTCCAGATCGCGCGCCACGATCAGGGAGCCGGAATCGCCGCCCTTGCTGAAGTTGCAGCACACCATGATCTGACCGACAAAGCGGCCCACCTGCGATCCGGCCGACCCGTAGGTCACGTTGATGGACGTGTTGACCGCCTCCACCTCCCCGACCGTGAGGCGCGTCGTCCGCCCGTACTTCTGGACCTGCAGCCCCGGCTTCGCCGCCATCGTCGTGCCGCGCGGCGACCCATAGCCCCCCACCGGCGTCTCCGGCAGCACGTCGTCCGTGCGCGCGATCGCCGCATCGATCCGGTTCGACGCGAACGGCGACAGGACCACCGGCTCGAACGCCGTCAGCGTGCCGATCGCGTCCCCGGGATCCGAGCCGCCATCGACGGGTCCCGGCTGCAGGAGAACGTCGCCCACCTGTCCCTCGCCGCCCGGCACGAACACGTGCCAGTTGCTGAGTGCGTACCGGCGCTCGCCATCGGTCACGACGGCGCCGATCGTGCCCGCCGTGGAGCGGGTGTGCCCCGTGGACACGCCCATGGGCACCGGCCGGTCGAAGCGCCCCGTTGGCACCGGTCCTTCGTCCGCCGAAACCGGCGCGACGGGCTCCGGCGGCAGTACGCGGAACGGGCCGGCCGGCTCGATGGTGACCGGGAAGAGACCGAGCGCCTCCGGTATGCCCTGGAGACCGCGGGGTCCCCGGGAAGCGGCGGGGTCGACGAAGACCTTGATCGTCGGCATCCCCGCGCCCGTGAACCCGATTCCCACGCCGACCACGCCCGGAACGGCGAAGAGCATCGACTCGCTGTCGCTCTGGACCTGCATGGCGGCCGCCAGCCACTCCTGGGGGGAGGCGTCCGGGGGCCGCAACGGCGGACGCGTGGGAAGCGGCGGCGGAGGCAGCGTCGGGGGCCGCGTCGGCCAGGACGTCAGCGTCCAGTGGATGCCGACCCCGACGCATGTGGCGACCGCGATCGTGATCGCGAGCACGAGGTTCCGACGCGGTGTCATCGTCCGTCCTCGCCGTCCGTCACGCGCTGCCGGCCGCCGGGCCCGCCGGCCCGTTCCCCTGCGCCCGGAACGGGCCCCCGCCGACCACCCGCACCGGGTGTCCGTCGTAGCGGTCGGGGATCGATCGCCGGGAAGAAGACCCGGAGAGGTAGACCTTCAGGCACGGGTCCCCGTTGTCGGCCCCGATGCCCACAGCGGACACGTCCTTGCGCGAGAGCAACTTCTCGGCGAGTCGCTGCTGCGCATCTTCGATCGAGCGTTTCATGCGCCTCCTTACGGGAGTCCTGCTCCCCGGGTGTCGCCGTGGCCTAAAGCCGTCGCGCCGCCGGCGAAGGGATCGCCGCTTCACGGAATCCCCGCGAGCGGCCGGTGCCGGTAGACGACGCCCCCCCGCATCACGAGTACGACATGCTCGAGGGCGCCGATATCGGCCGTCGGGTCGCCCGCCACCGCGATCACATCGGCCTCGAACCCCGGCGCGAGGGTGCCCACCGTCTCCTCCAGCTCGAGCGAAGCCGCCGCCAGGCTCGTGGCCGAGACGATGGCATCCATCGGGTCCTGCCCGCCTTCACGCACTCTGTACACCAGTTCCGTCCAGTTGCGCCCGTGCGCTCCAGCCACGGCATCGGTCCCGAACACGATGTCGAGCCCCTCGACATCGAGGGCCTCGCGGAAGGCGGCGAGCGCGACCGGCGCCGCCGCGCGCATCTGGCGGAATCCGTCTTCCGTGTAGTTCCCGATGCCGAGGTAGCGGTCCTGGTTCACGAAGTAGTTCTCGAAGATCAGGTGGGTGTGCGGATCGTAGTAGAGCTGGCGTTCGGCCAGGAGTTCGAGCGTCTCGCGGTCGAGGAGGGCGCCGTGCTCGATCTGCCGGCAGCCGGCGAGGGCCGAACGCCGCGCGCTCTCGGGACCGTGAGCGTGGACCACGGCGCGCAGGCCGCGCTCGCGCGCCTGGCCGCAGGCGGCGTCGAGTTGCTCCTGGCTCAGCGTGGGGGTGCCGCCGACCCTGATGCTGGCGGACGCGAAGATCTTGATCACGTCCGCGCCCGCCGTCGCCAGCTCGTCCACGCGGGTCCGGATCTCCTCCGGTCCGCCGCTCCCGAGCGTGATGGGCTGGATCGACGTGAGGATCCGCGGTCCCGGCAGCGATCCGCGCGCGATCGCGTCACGGACCGGCACGTCCTCCGGACCGCCAAGGCTCTGCACGGTCGTGACGCCGCTGGCGAGCATGTTCCAGGCGTTCTCGGCGGCGTAAAGCACGCGATCCCCCGCCGTGACCGTGGACTCCGCGCTGCTCAGCCGCCCCGTCGCCGCGTCGAAGTGCCAACCGAGATGGACGTGAGTGTCGATGAGTCCCGGCAGCACCGAGGCGCCCGGGAGCTCGTATACCACGGCCCCCCGCGTGGCCCCCGCCTCGGCGATGGCTTCGATCCGCCCGCCCCGCACCACGAGTTCCCGGCCCGTGAGGACGGCGCCGCGCCCGTCGAGGATCCGGTCCGCCCGGATCACGACGGCGGCGTCCGGCCCGGCGGGGTACGGCTCCGAACCGTCCGTCCCGGCTTCCGTCGCGCACCCGCCCAGGATGGGAATCGCGAGGATCGAAACGGCGGCCGTCCGGGTCACCGGAACTCGGCGGCCCCGCATCGAGCCGGGGGCAGGTGGCGGCATGACATCCTCTCGAGCGTGAACAGGATCGTGGACTCGGAGTCTCTCACAGACTAGTTGCTCGCGGCCGGCTCAGGTAGGATCTCCCGACACCCGTAATCCCCGCAGCCACGGGCTGCCAAACCGCGAGGAATCCACGATGAACGCGATGAACGACGACGCCCGACGGTCGCGCCGGTCCCTTGTTCGCCTGGCCGGCTTCGCCTTCGTCATCGCGTCGGCGTCGCCGGTCGCGCCCCTCGCCGGGCAGGATGATGCGCGGGGCGAGATCTCCGCGGTCCTCGATGCGCTCCACGAGGCGGCCTCGGAGGCCGACTTCGACCGCTACTTCAGCCTCTACGCCGGCGAGGCCGTCTTCCTCGGCACCGACGCGACCGAGCGCTGGACGCGCGAAGAGTTCATGGACTACACGAGGGCCCGCTTCGACACGGGCACGGGCTGGACCTACCACATGCTCGAGCGCCACGTCGCGATCGCGCCTGGCGGGCGCACCGCCTGGTTCGACGAGCGCCTCGAAAACGCCAACCTCGGCGAGACGCGCGGCAGCGGCGTGCTCGTGATGGAAGACGGGGGTTGGAAGATCGCCCAGTACAACCTCACGATCCCGATTCCAAACGAAATGGCCCGCGAGGTCGCCCAGCGGATCCGGGCACTGACCGGCGGTCGCTAAGCCCTGATCTCGAAGCGGCCTTCCGCGGGCGAGAATCGGATCGCGTCGGAGTCAAAAGCGCCGCCGAGCGCGCCGTTCCGGCTCAAGGCGTCCGGCGTGCCGACCGAGAAGCCGCCCTCGCCGTCCAGAAGCCATACGCTGTCGGCGAGCTGAAGCGACAGGTCGAGGTCGTGGCTCGAGAGCAGGACGATCTGCTCCTTCTCTCTGGCTTGGGAACGCAGGAGGGCCATGATCTCGACGCGGCTCGGCAGATCGAGGAAGGCGGTGATCTCGTCGAGGACCATGAGCCGCGGGGTCTGGGCAAGCGCCCGCGCGATCATCACACGCTGTCGCTCCCCGTCACTGAGATCGCTGAAGAAGCGGCGCAGGAACGGCTCGACGTCCGCGACCGCGACCGCGTCGGCGATCGCAGCCCTGTCATCGTCCGTCAGTCCACCCTGCCAGTCCGTGAAGGGCTGCCGGGCGAGGGCGATGACGTCGTCGACGCGGAGCCCCGGGTTGAACCGCCGCTCGGTCAGCACCACGGCGATCCGGCGCGCACGCGTCGCCGGCCGCATCGACGCCACGACGTCGCCATCGAGCATTACGATTCCGTCGAGCGACGTTTGCAGCCCCGCGATCGTGCGCATGAGCGTCGATTTCCCGGACCCGTTGCGACCGAGGATGCAGACGAAGTCGCCGGGAGCGGCCGAGAGATCGATGCCGGAGAGGACGACGCCCCGCGCGTTGCGGTAGCCCACGGCGAGCGACTGCAGATCCAGCATCAGCGCCACTGCCTCACGGCCGGCGAGAAGATCAGGATGAGAATCACGACCGGAGCGCCGACGATGGCGAGGATCGCGTTCAGGTGAAGGAAGTGCTGTTCCCACGGCGCATGGATGATGGCGTCGCCGGCGAGGGCAAGCAGCGCGCCGCCGAGTCCGGCGAGGGGAAGGAGCGGGAGGATCCGCGCCGTTCCGGCGAGCGCCCGGGCGAAGTGGGGCGCGATGAGGCCGACGAAGCTCACCGGCCCGCAGAAGGCCACGACGGGCGCCACCAGGAGAACGGTTGCCGCAAGAACGGCATGTCTCAAGGACGTGACGTTGACCCCGAGGCTGCGGGCGTAGGTCTCGCCGAGAAGCAGCGAGCTGAGCGGCTTGGCCGTCGCGACGGCGGCGCAGATACCGATGACGATCGGCAGCGCGAGCCACGGCAGCGCTTCGGGCGCGACGCCGGCAAAGCTCGCATCCTGCCACCCGCCATAGACGCGGCCGCCGGCGCGGGCCGCGAAGTGAAGCAGCACGCTTGTGAGGCCCTGGGAGGTGAAGCCGAGCATGAGGCCAATGACGAGCAGCGTGATGGCGCCGACGCGGCGGCCGATCGCAAGCATGACGAACGCCGCGACCGCGACACCCGCGGCGGCCGCGAGCGTGATGCTGGGGCCCTCGAAGAAGGTGAGGAAGGACACGGCCGCGGGACCCGCGAAGGCCGCCGCGGTCACGGTGAGGGCGACCCCGAGCTGGCCGCCCGCGAGGAGGCCGAGGGACCACGCGTCGGCGACCGGGTTCCGGAAGAGGGCCTGCATCAGCACGCCCGCCATGCCGAGTGCACCACCCGCGATGATCGCGGCGGCGACCCTGGGGAGGCGAATATCGAGGACGATCTGCCGGGCGAGGTCGGTCGACTGCGCCCCCGTCAGCGCGCCGAGCGTGTCGGCTAGGGGAAGCGCGATTTGCCCATACGTCAGCGTCAGCAGGGAGAGTGCGACGAGCGCGGCGGAACTGGTGTAGCGTCGCATCACTGGTGCTGACCCGCGCCCGCGTGGCCCGCCTCCCACGTTTCCAGTGCGAGGTACCGCCACTCGCCGTCTCGAAGTTCCGGATGCAGCATCTTCACGATGTCGGCCAAGTGCCAGTCCGGTCGGATGGTCCCCATCTCCCACAGCTCCCACGAATCGGCGGTGGGATGGGGTTTGCCCGGCTCCCAGAACACGCAGCCCTCCCGGTACGCCTTGAAGCGCGCCAGCACGTCCCGATCGTCGAAAACTCCGGAGAGCGGGTCGCGGATCATCCAGCAATCGGCCCCCGTTGCATCCCGCAGGAGCCGTTCCGTCGAGAGGTCGGAAAAGGTGTCGAGCTGGGGATCGTCCTCGGCGCCGAGCACAAGTTCCGCGTTCGCGTCGCGAATGAGGGCCGCGTCGGCGTTGCGCTGCGTGACGGCCCAGCGATTGCCCGCGCTCCTGTACCACGCCCAGAGAACCGACCGGCGCGGCTGCGTTTGAGCGAGGGACGTCAGACGGTCGATCTCCTCCGAGACCCTCTGCACGAACGCATCGGCTTCCGCCTCCCTCCCGGTCAGCAGGCCCATCAGGCGAACCCATTCGACACGGCCCATGTAGTGCGGCTCCGCATCGACGAAGGTTGGCACGACGGGAATGCCGAGCGACTCGACACGCTCCATGTGCTGGGTGTGCGTGAGGTCGGCCATGCGCGCGATCAGCACGTCGGGCCGCGCCGCCACCAGCGCGTCGAGCGTCGGCGGCATGTGCCAGCCATAGCCGATTTGCTGGATTTCACCCGCGCGGGCTTTGCGGCGCAGGTCATCGTCGTAACTGTTGTGCCCACCGACCGCGACGATCCGGTCCTCGACCCCGAGTACGCGCAGCATGGCCTCCTGGGGCTGCTCGTTGACGGCGATCCGCCGGACGGGCGTCCGGATCAGCGAGGCGCCCGCCAGATCCCCCGTCAGGGCGGGCGGCTCCAGGCCCCTCGGGACGAGCACGAGACGGGCGCGCTGGGGCGGCCCGCCGGCCGACCCGCCCCAGGTGACGACGGACGCTTCGATGTCGACGATGCGGTAACCGTCCCGTTCGACGACGCTGAAGGTCTCCGCAAAGGGCGTTTCCAGCGGCTCTCCGTCGACGGTTCCCGGATCGTAGGACACGCCGGACGCGCACGCGGCGAAGCCGACGGACAGAAGGAGGGCCGTCAGGCGAAGGGGGGCGGGAATCCTCGGAGGGTCTCGCATCGGAGCGAGAACGTCGCGAACCCGGCAGACAGCGTCAATATCGTCGGCGTCGGCGGAGGCAGGGGGCAGCGGCGGGCCCTCAGCGCCGGGCGGCGAGCGCGCCCGTCGCGTCGATCGTGACCTCGAGCGGGGTCGGCGCGTCGAGCGGCGTGACCGTCTCGGAGCCGTCGGGCCAGCGGACCTGGACGGCGGTCGGTTCCGCCGCGAGTCCCATCACCTGTACCGGATCGTCCTGCGACCAGTAGCCTCCGCCGGCGCGCACCTCTCGTAGCGGACCGAGCGCTCCCTCGCGGTACTCGAGGCGGATGGCGGCGCCGATGGCGACCGGGTTGCCGGTGCCGCCACGCAGCCGCACGCGCAGCCCGGGCTTCGCGCCCGCGTTCCGGTACAGTTTCGTCCCGGCGGCGTTCTGGCTGATGAGCACGTCCACGCGCCCATCCCCGTCGTAGTCCGCGAAGGCCGCCCCGCGCTGCTCGCCGTACACCGCGATGCCCGATCTCTGTCCCCGGATGGGCGCAAGCGTCCCCGTCCCGTCGCCCCGCAGCCAGAGGCCGCGGCCCGCGTCGTTCCGGTCCGCCTCGCCGCGCAGCGCGAACAGGTTCTGGCTCAGGAAGACATCCTCGTGCCCGTCCCCGTCCATGTCGGCCACCCCCGCGTGAAAGGCGGGCGCCAACTGCGCTTCGCGCGGCAGGTCGAACGCCTCGAACGAGCCGCCGCGGTTGATGAACACGGTGTGCGCCAGCGTCGTCGCCTCGACGGTCGGCAGGAGGTCCGCAGGCTGCTCCAGGATCTCGTTGACGCCCAACTGCCCGTAGTGCTCGAAGCCCTGGATGCGGCCGCGAAGGAAGGGGAGGCCGCCAGCCAGGGTGAGAAGTCCCCGCACCGGGACCATCGAGCGCGTGAACTCGTCGTAGCGCGCCTCGATCACATCGCGGAAGCCATCGTTGTCCAGGTCGGCGTGATAGGCCGTAGCCGGATGCTCGGGACTCGCGCTGTACTGGGAGTTGAGTCCCCGGTTGGAGGCGATGAGGTCGGGCAGCCCGTCTTCGTTCAGGTCTCCCGCCGTCACCCCGTTCCACCACCCGGTCCGCGGCGCGAGTCCGAAGGCGGCCGTCGCGTCCTCCAATCGTCCATCGCGATTGACGAGGAGCCGGACGGGTCCCCACTCGATGGCGAGCAGGAGGTCCGGATCCCCATCCGCGTCCACATCGCTGAAGACGGCGCCGGACACGAGGCCCACGTCGGTCAGAACCGCCGCGTTCGAGTCGTCGAGGACGTAGCGGCCGCCCTCGTTGAGGAAGAG
>JAPPBA010000105.1 GCA_026705295.1 Candidatus Palauibacter australiensis | reverse complement strand
GACCGGCGATGAGGTTGGCAACCATGTTGTACGTCGGCCGGAATGACGACTCCATGTCCGGATCGATCTCGCGCACGAGGTCTCTCACGACTTCCAGGCTGAACGTCTCGCTGGTCTCGTGGCCCGAGTGGATCATCCCGAGCATGACAACTTCGTTCAGCGCCGCCCCCTCCTCTGAGGAAGCCGGCGACACCGCGGCCGACCCCGCGGTCGGCGTCAGTTCGACCAGCGTGCCCGAGATCTCGTTCGCCACGAACACGCGTTCGCCGTCCGGGTGCACGCGGAGGACGATGGGCTGCTCGCCGACCTCCAGCCGCTGCACGACGGTGCGGGATTCGAGGTCGACGACGGAGACGCTGTTCCCGCCCGCGTTGTTGACCAGCGCGTGGCGACCGTCTCCGGGCACCGCAACCGAGAACGGCCGGGGGCCGAGGCCCTCCGATACGCGGCCCGTGACGGCGAAGGACGCGGTGTTGATGAAGGCCACCTCGTCGGATCCGCCGCAGGCGACGATGTACGTGACCTGATCGGGCGTGAGCGCGCCCCCGGGTGGGCCGGGACACGCCTCGACGGTGGCGTCCCGCTCACCGTTCAGGAGGTCGATGACGGAGACGGATCCCGCGTCCAGGTTGGGGACGAAGGCGTAGGACCCGTCCCACATCACGTCCGCGGGGTAGGGGCGATCGCCGGTGGCGTGGAAGGCGCGCGGCGTGCCCTCGCGGGTGTCCACCGTCCACAGCCGGTCGGAGAACTCGGTCGTGATCCAGGTCTCTCCGCGCACGGTCCCGGGCGTGAACAGCGACGGCCCAGCCCCGACGTCCCACACGGCGCCGGGGACGATCCGGCCCGCGTCGTCGAGCCGGATGAGCGTCGAATCCCGGAACTGGCTCACGAGCCAGCCGCCGTCGACGCGGACGAGGTCGAGCGGCGCGTCCCCGGCCTCCCAGCGCGCCACGACGGCGGACTCGGAGAGGTCCACGACCGCGATGCGGCCCTCGCCGCTCAAGGCGACCCAGGCGGTGTCCCCATCCGGACTGAATCGGATACCGTGCGGCGCCGCCCCCACGTCGATCGTCGCGCCGATGCGGAAGGGCGCGTCGGTGTCGCCCGACCCCCGCGGCGAGTCGCTGCAAGCGGCCGTCGCGAGCGCCAGCGAAGCGACAGTTCCCAGGAGGGCTTGGTGCGAGCGTGCGCGTTGTCTCATCTTCGACTCCGTGGCCGGTCCGAATCGCGGCGGCGCAAGCTCGTCCGCGCTGCGGCGAGGCGCAACGAGGGTCGCTGCCCAGGCCGCGCGAGATCTCCCGAGCTCTGGAGGACGGACGAACGTCATGTACGCCCGGAAGGTGCCCCGACTCCACTGCATGACGCTGGCAGCGCTGGCGACGCTCGGCTGCGGGGACGCCACGGGTCCCCAACCGCCCGCGGCGGGCGAGATCGTCTTCACCGCGATCCGTGGGCAGTACATGCGCATCTGGGTGGCGAACGCGGATGGGACGGGACAGCGGCCGCTGACGGAGGAGGGGGAGACGAGCCTCGAGCCCAGCTGGACGCCGGACGGTTCGGGGATCGTGTTCACGAGTTGGCGCGACGGGAACCCCGACATCTTCCTGATGGACGCGGACGGCTCGAACGCGAGGCCGGTGACGCGGGACTCGGCCAACGACCGCTCCGGACGCCTGTCCCCGGACGGGAGGCGCGTGGTCTTCGTCTCCGAGCGCACGGGGGATCCGGACATCTGGGTGATCGACGTGGATGGATCGAATCCGGTCAACCTCACGCGGAGCCCATCGTCCTTCGATGTGGATCCGGACTGGTCGCCCGACGGCTCCCGGATCGCCTTTGCCTCGGACCGCGGCGGGGGCCAGCGGTTCTCGCTGTGGACGATGGCCGCCGATGGGACGGGGCTCGCGCGGCTTCCCGCCGAGGGAGGCGCGCGTTCCCCCTCGTGGTCGCCGGATGGATCGCGAATCGTCTTCACGTCCTACCGGGACATCGGCGACGCCGAGATCTACGTGATGCGGGCGGATGGCAGCGGCCAGACCAACCTGTCGGGACGCGCCGGAGTGGACGAACTGCCGCGCTGGTCGCCGGACGGCGAGTACGTGCTGTTCTCGACCAAGCGGGACGGGAACTCCGAGATTTATGCGATGGGCGCGGATGGATCGGAGCCGGTGAACATCACGCGTCACCCGCGCTGGGATGCCATGGCCGCATGGAAGCCGTAGTGTGGGTGCGGACGACAACAGGCCCGGGGTCGGGCCCACCGTCAACCCTTAGGGGATCAGCCAGAGGGATCAGCCGAATGATGTGCATGCGCGACGTTGCCACGACTCTCGTCCTCGCCGTCCTTCCCGTGACCGCCGCCGGCTGCGGCACCGCGGGCGCGGAGAGTTTGAGGAACTCGTCAAGTCAGGAGGCCGCGATGAATGCTCCGGGGTCCATGGCGGGGCGATCCACCGTCTACGCGCCGAACGGAATGGTCGCGACGAGCCAGCCCATGGCGTCGAGCATCGCGCTCGGCGTGCTGCGCGACGGCGGCAACGCCTTTGACGCGGCGATCGCGGCCTCGTCCGTGCTCTCGCTCGTGGAACCGCACATGACGGGGCTGGGCGGCGACCTGTTCGCGCTCTTCTGGTCCGCGGAGGAGGGGCGTCTCGTCGGCCTGGACGCGACCGGCCGCGCGGGGACCCATATGACGCCGGAGCGGATCCGGGCGGACGGCTACGACCGCGTGCCGGGATCCGGGCCGGGCGCGGTGACCGTGCCGGGGGCGATCGCAGGCTGGGGCGCCCTCAACGAGAAGTACGGGAGCCGACCGCTCTCCGAACTCGTGGCGCCGGCCATCGCGCTGGCCGAGGAGGGCTTCCCCGTCACCCCGATCATCGCGGGCCAATGGCGGGGACAGTTGCGCAAGCTGCAGGCGGACCCCGGGGCCGCGGCGACCTACCTGATCGACGGCAAGCGGGCGCCGGAAGCGGGAGACTGGTTCCGGAACCCCGACTTCGCGCGTTCCCTGCGTACGATCGCGGCGGAAGGCCCGGCCGCCATGTACGGAGGCGCGCTGGGCACGCGGGTGGCCGAGGGACTCGCCGAACTCGGCGGCTACCTCACGCCGGAGGACATGGCGGCGATGGAGGTGCGCTGGGTCGAGCCGCTGTCGATGGACTACAAGGGGTGGACGATCTGGGAACTGCCGCCCGCCGGCCAGGGCGTCGCCGCGCTGCAGATGATGGGCATGCTCGAGCCGTTCGACCTGGCGGGCATGGGGCATAACTCGCCCGAGTACCTCCATCACCTGATCGAGGCCAAGAAGGTGGCCTTCGCGGACCTGGCGCGGCACGTCGGGGACGCCGACCACATGGAGATCGACCCGAAGCAACTCCTCGACCCTGACTACCTCGCGTCGCGGCGGGCGCTCATCAACCCGGCCGTGGCCGCCGAGCGGGTCGAGCCCGGCGAATTCGCGACCGCCACGGAGACGATCTACCTGTCGGTCGCCGACCGGTACGGGAACATGGTCTCCTTCATCCACTCCATCTACGGCTCGTTCGGCTCGGGCGTCGTCGTCCCGGGGACGGGTTTCGTGCTGCAGAACCGCGGCGCCGGCTTCACGCTCGAGGACGGGCACCCGAACCAGGTGGCGCCCGGCAAGCGGCCCTTCCACACGCTCATCCCCGGGTTCGTGACGCGGGACGGCGAGCCGCTGATGGCGTTCGGCGTCATGGGCGGGTCGATGCAGCCGCAGGGACACACGCAGGTCGTCCTCAACATGATCGAGTTCGGGATGGACCCGCAGCAGGCGATCGACGCGGCCCGCTTCCGCCACATGGGCGGACTCCGGGTGGCGGTGGAACGACTGACCGACGGACTCGAAGCCGGCATGAGCGCGTTCGGCCACGAACTCGTGGACTGGGAGAGCGCCTCGTTCGGCGGCGGTCAGCTCGTCATGAAGCTGGAGCGCGGCTGGGCCGGTGCCTCGGACCCCCGGAAGGACGGCCTCGCCATCGGCCACTGACGGCCGACGGCGAGGCCCCTGGCGGCTAGCCGGGGAGGCGGCGGCCGGGGGTCCAGGGGGCTCCGGCCGCTTCGAGCGCGCTTTCGGCGTTGGCGAAGGCGCCGTCCATGAAGTTCCCGAACTCCGACATCCACACGCCGAAGTCCGTCTCGGCGATCTCCAGGTTGCGGCGGTGGGTGGCCGTCGGCGTCTGGCGCGTGTCCCAGTGGCCGCCGATCACCCGTCCCACGCGGTTCGAGATCGAGGGCACGGTGGGCTCGTTGAGGCGCTGCCGGGCGGGGTCGCCGAAGAGACGGATCGAGAAGTCCTGCAGGCCGGCGCCCAGCGCATCGAGGTCTCCGAACAGTTCCAGCGGTGCGGCGGGCGCCTCGAGGAGCGCGGCCCGCATGTGGCGGAGCCGGTCGCGGGCGCGGCCGACCTCTTCGCCCGCCGAGGCGATGCGGCGGCTCAACTCCGACGCCTCGTTCTGGAAGGCGACGACGGCGCCGAAGTCCGTGCCGGGCTCGGCCGTGGGCACGGCCTTCACCTCAAAGGTCTGCGCCTGTCCGACCTCCCGCGCGCCATCGGCCGTGACGACGACGAGTTGCGCGGAGTATTGGCCCGGGGCAACGAGGGGTCCCTGGGGCGGTCCCACCCACGGCGGCGTGAAGCCGGGGACCGTGAGGTCGATCGGATCAGGCGCCGGGGACCGCAGATCCCAACTCACGCGGTGCAGTCCCTTGCCGGCGGGACCGGCGACCCAGCGCAGGGTTCGGCCGTCCCCATCGGCAATTGCGATCAGCGCCCGGGGTCCGCTCTCCGTCGTCTCCTCGTTCAGCACGTCGTAGCCGGGGAAGGCCACGTCGCCCCCGGCCGCTCGTACCGCCGCTTCAGCGGCGCGTCGTACTTCCGCGGCCGTCGTCGATGTCTCGGGCAGGTAGTAGGAGATCACGGCCCCGAAATCCGGGTTCGGCGCGGTGTAGTCGTCCGAGCCCAGCGTCGGCTTGCCGCGCGCCTGCATGGGGACCGAGGGGATGTACCACCACGCATCGCGAACGGGGAACAGCGCCCCACCCTCCGCGGCGGCCATGGCCGTGGTCGCGCCGGCCGCCAGTTCGCGCAGCGGCGTGTAGTCGTCGAGCACCTGGAAGCCGCGGCCGAAGGTCGACCCGACCACGTCGTTGTCGCGGCGCTGGACCTCGAGATCCCGGTGCGGGATCGTGGGGCCGGGGAGCATGTGCCAGTTCTCGCCGCCGTTCACGCTCGCGTACATCCCGAACTCGGCGCCGAGGAAGAGGAGGTTCGGGTTCAGGTGGTCCTGCTCGATCGCCCACAGGATCGTCCCGTTCGGCAGGTCTCCCGCGATCGAGCGCCACGTGCGGCCCCCGTCGTTGCTCTCGAACACGAGCGGCCGGAAGTCGCCCTCCTTGTGGTTGTCCGCCACGGCGAAGACCGTCGCCGCGTCGAACTGCGACGCTTCCACGTCGTTGATGAACGCCCGTTCGGGCACGCCGGGGAGGGCGCTCGCGAGCCGCCAGTTGGCCCCGCCGTCCTCCGTCGCGTGGATGAGTCCGTCGTCGCTCCCCGTGTAGATGACGCCCGCCGTCACCGGTGACTCGGAGATGCCGGTGAGGGTCGCGTACTTGGACATGGCGCCGTTGTCGATGAGGTCGTCGACGCTCCACACGCGGCCCATGAACTCCAGTTCGTAGCGGTTCACGTCCGTCGTCAGATCGCCGCTGATCGCCGTCCACGAGTTGCCCCGGTCGTCGCTCGCCCACACGCGCTGCGAGCCGTGGTAGATGCGGTCGGCGTTATGCGGACTGATGAGGACCGGCGCGTCCCAGTTCCAGCGTTCGGGCGGGTCGCCGGGCGCGGGCTGCGCCTGGATGTCGAGCGCTTCCTCGCTCCCCCGGTCGTAGCGGTAGAGGTTCCCCTGCTGCGTCTGCAGGTAGAGGATGTCGGGGTCCCTCGGGTCGATCTGGACCGCGTACCCGTCCGCCCCCATGGGCACGTACCAGTCCCGGTTCCGCACGCCCTCGATGTTCGTGGTGCGGGCGGGGCCCCACAGGGTGCCGAGGTCCTGCGCGCCGCCGAGCACGTTGTAGAACGGCTCCGCGTTGTCGAGCGTCAGCTTGTAGAACTGCGAGATGGGCATGTTCGGGAAGTGCCGGAACGTGCGCCCGTCGTCGAAGCTCTCGTACAGCCCGGCGTCCGTGCCGACGATCAGGTGGAGCGGGTCCTCCGGATCGATCCAGAGCGCGTGGTTGTCGCTGTGCTTGTCGCGCGCCGTCTCGAGGTTGCCGAAGGTCGCGCCCCCGTCCCGCGTGACCTGGATGAAGACGTCCATCTGGTACACGACATCCGCGTCGTGCGGCGAGGCCTCGATCTCCTGGTAGTAGTGCGGGCCCGTGCCGCCGGAGATGTAGGAGTTCCGCCGCTCCCAGCTCTCGCCCTTGTCGAGGGACCGGTAGAAGCCGCGCTCCGCGTCGTTCGCCTCCATCGTCGCGTACACGACCTCGGGGTTCGCCGGCGTGACCGCGAGTCCGATCTTCCCCACGTCACCGCTCGGGAGTCCAGCCGTGATCCGGCGCCAGCTCTCGCCGCCGTCGGCGGACTTGTAGATGCCGGAATTGGGACCGCCGGCGAGGTGCCCCCAGATCTTGCGCCGCCGCTCGTACGCCGCCGCGTAGACCATGTCCGGATTGCCGGGCGCGAACTCGATGTCGGTGACGCCCGTGTTCTCGTCGATCTCCAGCACGAGCCGCCAGGAGTCGCCGCCGTCGGTGGACTTGTACACGCCCCGGTCGCCGCCCGGCGCCCAGAGCGACCCTTCGGCCGCCACCAGGATCACGTCGCTGTCGCGCGGATCGACGAGGATCTTGCCGATGTGTTCCGAATCCCCGAGGCCGACGTTCTCCCACGTCTCCCCGCCATTGCGGCTGCGGTAGACGCCGTCCCCCCAGCCGACGTGGCGCCCGCTCACGTTCTCCCCCGTCCCCACCCAGATCACGTCCGGGTTGCCGGGATCGATCGCGACGTCGCCGATCGAGTAGACGGACTGGTCCTCGAAGATCGCGTCCCACGTCACGC
Organism: Candidatus Palauibacter australiensis; assembly: GCA_026705295.1. NCBI lineage: Bacteria > Pseudomonadati > Gemmatimonadota > Gemmatimonadia > Candidatus Palauibacterales > Candidatus Palauibacteraceae > Candidatus Palauibacter > Candidatus Palauibacter australiensis. The sequence continues at coordinate 13,981 of JAPPBA010000105.1, read as the reverse complement.
CGGCGTTCGTCGTCTTCCACACGCCGCCGGAGCCGACCGCGATGTACCAGGTGCTGCTTCGGTGCGGGTGCACGGCGATGTCCGCGATCCGGCCGCCCATGAGCGCGGGGCCGATCTCGCGCAGGGGCAGGCCGGCCACGACCTCCGCCACCAGCGATTGATCAACCTCCTGGGCCCGAACCTCCGCCATCAACGGAGGAACGATCCCGGGAACTCCCATTATGACGCCCCAAACGAGCGCCACCCGCGCGCGCGGCGCGCAACGTCTCGACGAATCCCTCATCTCGCTGCTCTCCTTCTTGCCACGGGACGCCAGCCCGTGCCGGGGTTTCCGCGAAGATTCCGCCGGATACGCTATCCCGGGAGACACGGGTCAGACAGGGCACGGCGGGCGACGAACGGACACGGCGGACGCTGCGGATGGAGGGGGAGGGCAGCGCGGGGCGGGCGACGTGGGGCGGCCTGCCGAGAGTCGCGTCAGCTCTTGCGGGGCGACCGGGAACGCCACGCCGCGGCCAGCGCCCGGTCGAACGTCATGAGGTCGTCGGGCTCCCGCCGGATGCAGCAGGCAAGGTGAACAAGATCGCGCGCCTCAAGTTCCGGATGTTGGACGACCATGTTACAGGCCGTTTGCACGTCCTCACGGTGGACGGACCAGACCTCGGTCACGGTGGCTTCAACAAGATCGAACGCTGGGCGCAGTCGGTGTAGCTGATCCCTGCTGACGTAGACGTGCAGGAGTTCCTGAAGAATCTCGGCGGACGTCACGAGCGGGGTATTCCGCTCCCTCGACCGCTCGAAGAAGGATCGGGCCTCGTCTCGGCGGGGATTTTCGGAACCGACGAAGTACATGAAGACGTTGGCATCGACGAAAATCAAAGGAGGCCCAGCTTTCTCGCGGAACGGAGCTTCCCTTCGCCGATCAGGCGCTTGGTCTCCTCCCAATCCGGCTCCTTGGCGCCGGGGGGATGCATCGCGTCGCACTTGGCGGCGAACGCCTTGAGTTCCTCTACGGTGAACAGGCGCGGACGCGCGGCCTCCAGCTTCTCGTCGGCTGCCTCGCGCAGCCATTGCCCGAGGGACTTTCCCTCACGCTCCGCCTCCGCCCGGTAGCGGATCTTGGCGCTTTCCTTGACGACGAAATGAATCCTCGACATGACCACTCTTGGTTGTGCATGGTTGTGACACATGCACAAGATGGTGGTGCATATCGGTCGAGTCAACCACCGAGGGGCGGGGTGGTGGGCGGCGGGCGGCGGTGGTTCGTCGCCTGCTCGTAGGCGTAGCCGAAGCCGAGGAGCATCGCCTCCGTGAAGGGGCGGCCCAGGAACTCGAGACCGACCGGGAGGCCGTCGTCCGTGAAGCCCGCGGGCACGGTGAGCGCCGGAAAGCCCGTGAGCGGGCTCAGCGAGCGGTTGTCACCGAGGGCGTAGCGGTCGTTCGGGGCGGGGTTCGTCTCGACATCGGCGGCGATCGGGGCCGGCGGGTGGTCGAAGGTGGCGTAGACGAAGGCGTCGAGATCGTGCTCCGCCATCGTCGCGATGACGTCCGTCCGGACCTGCTCGCGGTCGAGCAGATACTGGAGATAGCCGGGGTCGCGGATCGTCTTCCCCAGGAGATCCGCCATGCCGGCGGCCCGCCACGGGTTGACGCGGCCGCTCAGCAGGATGGATGCGAGCGTGCGATACGGCGGGTCGCGGAGTTCGGCGAGGTAGGCGTCGGTGACCTCCTCGGTCTCGTAGAAGTTGGCGCCGAAGATGGCGCTCACTCGTTCGATCCCTGGGACGGCGACGTCGAATACCTCGGCCCCCAGATCGCGGAGAGCGCCGACCGCCGCCTCTACGCGGGCGCGCACCTGCTGGAACCCTTCCGATGTCGTGTCCACGGAGCGGTCCATCGGCTCGCGGATGACGCCGATCCGGGCGCCCGCCAGCGCCCCCGCCTCGAGTCCGTCCGCGTAGGAGTCCGGGACCTGTCCCACGGAATACGCCGTCACCGGGTCGTTGGGGTCGTAGCCGGCGATGACGTCGAGGAGGATGGCCGCGTCCATCACGGTGCGGGTCATCGGACCCATCGTGTCGGTCGTGGGGTTGGCGGGCATCATCCCGAACCGGCTCACGAGGGGAAGCGTGGGACGGAGGCCGACGAGCGAGGCGACGGCGGCCGGGCCCCGAATGGAGCCGCCCGTGTCCTCGCCGATGCCGATCAGGCCGAGATTCGCCGCCACGCCGGATCCCGTGCCGCCGGAGGAGCCGCTGGGGTTCCGTCCCGGGTCGTACGCGTTGCGGATGATCCCGAACCCGGAGCCGACGTAGCGCGACGCGAACTCGCCCATGTTCGTCTTCGCGATGATGAGGGCGCCCGCCTCCTTCATCCGCGTCACGATGGTCCCGTCGCGCTCCGACATGTAGCCGGCGAAGAGCGCCGATCCGTAGGTCGTCGGCATGTCGCTCGTCTCGACCTGGTCCTTGAGGAGGACGGGGATGCAGTGCAGCGGCCCGGTGAGGCCTCCGGAGGCGAAGGCGGCGTCGAGGGCTCGGGCCTCCTCGACGGCGCGCGGGTTGACGACGGCGATCGAGTTGAGCCGCGGCCCCTGCTTGTCGTAGGCGTCGATCCGGTCCAGGTAGCTCTGAACCAGGCCCTCGCAGGTGAGGTCGCCCGCCCGGAAGGCGGCATGGACCTGCGCGATCGTGGTCTCCTCGACCGCGAATGTCTGTGCCCGGAGTGCGAGGGGAGCCGCCGTGAACGCCAGGGCGAACGAGAGGGCCAACCGGATTGCGATCGACGTTCGAGCAGACATGGCAGCACCTGTCCTCGGGGGAGACTCGATGAGTAGCCGTTGAGATGAACCTGTAGCCTCAACCTTGGCGAGACGTGATCCGACCGGAAGGCGTACCCGGCGTGCTTGACCGCGGGTCGTCACCGCCGGATGCCGCAGAAGCGGATGGCGGTGACGGCGAGGATGCGGGCCAGTTCGACGAGGTCGGCGGCGCGGATGCTCTCGTCGGGGCGGTGAGCCTCGCGGACGTCGCCGGGGCCGAAGAGCACCGTGGGCACGTGGCCGTCGTTGACGAGGAGCCGCATGTCCGCGCCGTAGCGCACGCCCCCGACGCGGGGTTCCGTGCGGCCGAGCGACCGCACGGCGCCGGCCAGCGTGCCGACCACGGGGTCGCGCGCGTCCGTGCGGCCCGCCGCGAACTGCGCCCCGACCCACTCGACCGTGGGTGGGTGGTCGCGCAGCCAGGCGTCACCGGAGGCCGCCTCCGCCACGGCGTGTTCGAGCGCGCGGCGCGCCCCGGCGAGGTCTTCTCCGGGCGTGACGCCGTAGCGCCCCTCGACGACGAGGCTCTCGGCCACGGTGGAGGGCCAGATCCCCGCCCGGAGCCGTCCCATGGTCAGGGCGTACGGCAGCGCTTCGCCGCGGAAGAGCGGGTCGGCCACGTCGCGGTTCCGGTCCGCCTCCAGGGCCCGGAGTCGCTGGAAGATGGGGATGAACTTCTCGACCGGGTCCACGCCCTCTTCCCGCATCGCCCCGTGCGCGGCGAGGCCGGGAACCGTGAGCCGGAAACTGAGCGCGCCGGCCTGCGCGGGCGCGATGACGAACTCCGTCGGCTCGACGACGATCGCCCCGTCGCCGGTGTGTCCGCGCTCGATCGTAGCCAGCATCCCGGCGCCGCCGTCCTCCTCGCCGATCACGCTCTGGATCTGCAGAGCACCATCGAGTTCGATGCCGGCATCGTGCAGCGCCCACGCCGCCGCCAACGCGCTGCACAGCTGCCCCTTCATGTCCACGACCCCGCGCCCGAACAGGCGCCCGTCGCGCTTGGTGAGTTCGAAGGGCGGGGACGTCCAGCGCTCGATCTCGCCGGCGGGGACGACATCGACATGCCCGTTCAGGATCAGCGTCCGGCCGTCACCGCGTCCCGTGCTTCCGACGACCCCGAGGCCTTCGTGACGCTCCACGTCGGCGGTGTAGGCGGGGTGCCGGCGCAGCCGCTCGAAGTCGATCTCCCACACGTCCGTCTCGAGACCGATGGCCCGCATCTCCGCGGCGACCCGCTCCTGGGCCGGCGTCTCGCGGTTCGCGACGCTCTCGATCGCGATCAGGTCGGCCAGAACCGCGAAGAGCCGTTCCGGATCCACGGCCTCCGTGCCGCGGCGTTCCTCAGGGGTCAGCGCGCCGTCGCTCGCGGTCGCCTTCACGTGTCCGGCGTCCCGCGCTGAACTCCCGCCATCCCTCGCCGCGTTCCCGCGGGAACGTCCTGTCGCCTTCCCGTTTCGATCGCCCGGCATCGCCTCCCTCTCCCTGCGTGGATCGCGGAGTATGCCACCGGCGGGCCTGCCGCGGCGACCCGGCACCGGTGGTCTCGTCCGCGAGTTGCGCAACGGCTACCGTACCGGCACGGAGCAGGATCGACACGGGATGAACAGGGAGCATGAGCGATGCGCGTGTGGACATGTCACGACTTCACCGGGTGGGCCGCCAGGAGGCGGGCGGCGACCCTGACCACGGCGACGTTGACCGTCGCGACCCTGGCGGTTGGACTGTGGGCTGCCGTCCCCGTCGCGGCGCAGTCCGTCACGCCGGCGGGGGACCCGGGACTGGGGCGTCTCCTGGCGGAGATCGAACGCCTGGCGCCGAGCAGCGGAGGCACGGTGGGTGTGGGCGCCGTCCACATCGAGACCGGCCGCGCGGTGTGGTTCAACGAGGACGCGCGCTTCCCCATGGCCTCGACCTACAAGGTCCCGATCGCGGTGCAACTCCTGTCCCGGGTCGACCGCGGCGAGATCTCGCTCGCGGACATGGTCGAACTCGAACCCACGGACATCCATCCCGGCAGCGGCACGATCTCGAGCCTGTTCGACGACCCCGGCGTGGCGCTTTCCCTCCGGAACCTGCTCGAACTGATGCTCCTCATCTCCGACAACAGCGCGACGGACCTCACCCTCACGGCGGCCGGCGGACCCGACGCGGTGAACGCGCGCATGGCGGAACTGCGCGTCGACGGCCTGAGCGTGGACCGTCCGACCTCTTCGCTGATCGGGGACTATTCCGGCGTCGAGACTCCGGAAGACGGCAGGATCTCGCTGTCCGAGTTCCGTGACCTCGCGGGCGATGTCTCGGCCACCGACCGGGCGGCCGCGCGCGAGACGTTCGCCACTGACCCCCGCGACACGTCGACGCCCCGTGCCATGGCGCACCTCCTGGCCATGACCTGGGCGGGTGAGGCGCTGGGCTCAAAGAACACGGAGGTCTTCAAGGACGTCATGCTGCGCGTCCAGACCGGCACCGGTCGCATCAAGGGCGTGCTGCCCCCCGGCACGCCGGTCGGCCACAAGACGGGAACCATCGGCGGGACCACGAACGACGTCGGCTACATCTACCTTCCCGACGGGGCCGGACACGTCATCACGGTCGTGTTCGTCAAGGACTCGGAGCGTTCGGTCCCGGCGCGCGAGGCGACGATCGCCCAGATCTCCCGCGCGATCTACGACTACTTCCTCTTCAACCCGGGGACCCCGGCGGAGCGGTCCGCCGACCGCGCCAACCCCCGCTACGGCGTGTGGAAGTTGCGCTCCGACGCGCCGGCCCCGGCCCTCAACGTCATGACCTATGACCCATGGGGGGACGGCGGGATGAAGATCACCGTCGAGTCCACGAACGCCCGCGGCGGCGAAGCGAAGTGGAGTTATGAGACGATGTTCGACGGAGAATTCCGGCCGGTGACGGGGCGGGACGGGGTCGAGACGGCGGTGGAAGTCGTCGACCGCTACACGAACCGGATCACGAGCCGGCGGGACGGCCGCGTCACGCAGGTCATCATCAACGTCCTGTCCGAGGACGGGAACCGGATCGACAACGAGTACCGGAGCACGGACGCGGACGGCAACGAACGCGTCTCGCACGCGGTGTACGAGCGCCTCAGCGGCTGAGACGGGTGAGAGGGGCCATGTCCAGGGAGTACGACGCGATCATCATCGGGGCGGGCGTCATCGGCGTCTGCACCGGGTTCGAAATGGCCAAGCGCGGGTTCCGGACGCTCAACGTGGACAAGCTCCCCGCCGCCGGGTACGGGTCGACCTCGAACACCTGCGCCATCATCCGTCTCCACTATTCGACGCCCGACGGCGTCGCCATGGCGCGCGAGTCCTACTTCTACTGGCTCGACTGGGGAAAGTACGTCGGCGTGCCGGATCCCTCCGGGCTGGCCCGCTACGTCAACACCGGCTGCCTCGTCACGAAGACGGAGAAGAACCACTACCTGCAGCGGGTGAAGGAGAGTCTCGACGAACTCCACGTCGCGTACGAGGATCTGGACGCGGAGGGGATGAAGGAGAAGCTCTCCTGTCTCGACACGCGACAGTTCGGCCCTCCCGTGACGGAAGAGGAGCCGGGGTTCGGCCGGCCCTCGGGCGGGAACGTGGCGGGGGCCCTCTACATCCCGGAGTCCGGCTACATCAACGACCCGCAACTCTGCTGCCACAACGTGCAACTCGGGTGCGAGGCGCACGGGGGCGAGTTCCGCTTCAACACCGAGGTGACGGAGATCCTCCGGGAAGGCGGGAGGGTCGCGGGGGTTCGACTGAAGGACGGGTCCGAGGTGCGGGCGCCTGTCGTGGTCAACGTGGGCGGGCCTCATTCCTTCGTCATCAACCGCATGGCGGGGGTCGAGGACGGGATGAACATCAAGACGCGCGCGCTGAAGCAGGAGGTGTGCCATGTGCCCGCGCCCGAGGGCGTCGACTATAATGTCGTCGGGATGCTGATCTCGGACAGCGATATCGGGTGTTATTCGCGGCCGGAAGTCGGGAATCACATTCTGATCGGTTCCGAGGACCCTCCGTGCGACGATCTGGAGTGGGTCGAGGACCCGGACGACTATGACAATACGTTCAGTTATCAGTGGAGAACGCAGGTCCTGCGCGAGGCGCAGCGGGTGAAGGGACTCCCCGTGCCGGAGGCGCGGCAGGGACTCGTCGACCTCTATGACGTGTCGGACGACTGGATTCCCATCTATGACAAGTCCGATCTGGCGGGCTTCTACATGGCGGTGGGCACATCGGGGAACCAGTTCAAGAACGCGCCGGTCGCGGGGCAACTCATGGCCGAACTCATCGAGCAGGTCGAGGGCGGGCGCGACCACGACGCCGATCCGGTCCGATTTCATATGAAGTATACGAGGCGGGACTGTGACCTCGGGTTCTTCAGCCGGCTGCGGACGATGAACCCGGATTCGTCCTACTCGGTCATCGGCTGACCCCTCACTCGTCGACCCGCGTGCCGTGAGCCCTGGAGCGCTGGGGAGGCTGGGGAGGCTGAAGTCCGCGCTCGGGGCAGGCGTGTTCCGGCCGGGCCGCCTGTGGGAGGAGAGGCCGCTCCGCCGCCGCTACGATGTCGTGATCATCGGTGGCGGCATCCACGGGCTCGCCACGGCCTACTATCTCGCGAGGGACCACGGGGTCCGGGACGTCGCCGTGCTCGAGAGCCAGTACATCGGGTTCGGGGGCTCCGGTCGGAATACCGCGATCGTCCGGGCGAACCAGCGCACGCCGGAGAACGTCCCGCTCTATGACGAGGGGCTGAAACTGTGGCCCATCCTCACGGACGAACTCGACTTCAACCTCATGTTCCACAACTGCGGCAACCTCAACCTCGCGCACAGCGAGGCGGCGGTGGCCGCGTTCCGGCTCTCCATCAACACGGCGAACTTCTGCGGCGTGCGCTCGGAACTGCTCGATCCGCCGCAGTGCAAGGAACTGGTCCCGGCGCTGGACGTGTCGGACCGGCCCGCGCACCCGATCCAGGCCGGCATGTATCACCCGCCCGGGGGCGTCGTACGCCACGACGCGGTGGTGTGGGGACTGGCCCGCGGCGCCAGTCTGCACGGGGCCTCGATCCACCAGGGGGTCGAGGTGCGCGGGATCGACATGGAGGGCGGGCGGATCACGGGCGTGCGAACGAACGCGGGGCCGATCGGATGCCGGAAGCTGGGGGTCATGGCGGGCGGGTACGGACCGGCGGTTGCGGCCATGCTCGACATCGAGCTGCCGGTGAACCCGCTCACGATCCAGGCGATGGTCACGCAGCCGCTGAAGCCGTTCCTGCACCACGTCGTGAGCTCCGGGGCGTACCACGTCTACGCGAACCAGACGCTGAAGGGGGAGATCGCGACGGGCGCACACATGGACCCGCAGGTGAACTACACGACGGATGTCACGGCGGGCTACTTCAAGCACCAGGCGGAGGCGCTGACGGACTTCATGCCGTGCCTGAAGGGCGTGCGCTTCCTGCGCGTGTGGGCGGGGCTGGCCGACATGACGCCGGACATGGCGCCGATCCTCGACGGCAACTTCACCCATGAGGGGCTCTACCTGGACGTGGGCTGGGGATACTTCGGCTTCAAGTCCGGGCCGGTGGCGGGCAAGTACATGGCGGAGTTCATGGCGCGGGAGGAGGCGCCGGAGATCCTGAAGCCGTTCGCCCTCCGCCGCTTCCTTCAGAACCGATACATGGGGGAGACGGCGGCCACAATGAAGTACGGACAGTGGGACTGACGGTGCCGTGACGTTCCGGTTGACGTGCCCGGTGTGCGGGAAGCGCGACATCTACGAGTTCACGTACGGTGGGCCGGAGCGGGGGCCGAGGCCGCAGGAGGCGGGGTCGGGGGCGGGATCGGATCCCGCAGCCGGAGCGGGCCTCGCGACCGGGGCCGAGGCGCATTTTCGCTGGGCGCAGTTCCGCATGAACCGCCTGCAGCCGCGGGAGGAGTGGTGGCACCACGGGGCGGGCTGCGGCGTGTGGTTCTCGACGTGGCGCGACCCGGCCACGAACCGGGAGACGCCGCCCGGCGGCGTCGAGGCGGGCGGAAGCGAGGGGAGCGGGGGAGGGTCTTCGTGAGCCGGCTGCCGCCGTCGCCGACGGAGCGCGTCGACCGCTCGCGGCGGCTCGGATTCCGCTGGTGCGGGCGCGCGCTGGAGGGGTTCGAGGGGGATACGGTCGCATCGGCGCTCTGGGGAGCGGGGGTCCGCACCTTCGGCCGGAGCTTCGAATATCACCGGCCCAGGGGGCTGCAGGACCTGGAGGGGGAGGGGTCGAGCCAGCTCGTGTCGATCGACGGCGTGCCGAACCAGTCCGCGGGGACCACGCCGCTGCACGAAGGGATGGAGGTCGGCGCGCAGAACGTGCGCGGCGATCCGCGGTTCGACGTGTACGGCTTCCTGGACCGGCTGGACCGGTTCATGCCGGCGGGCTTCTACTACCGGATCTTTCACCGGCCCGCGTGGGCCGCCCGGTTCTTCCAGGAACGGATGCGGGCGCTGGCCGGGCTGGGCGTGCTGCGGCTCGACGCGCCGGAGCGCGCGGGCGGGGGGGAGCGCGCGGGCGGGGGGGAGCGAGCCGAGCGCTACCTGCACGCGGACGTGGCGGTGGTCGGCGGTGGCCCGGCAGGGCTGGCAGCGGCGCTCGAGGCGGGGCGGCGGGGCCTGCGGGTGTGCCTGTTCGAGCGCCGGCCGTGGCTGGGCGGGCATCTCGACTGGCGCGTGCGGAACGGCCGTTCGCTGGCCGATGACGTGTCGGATCTCGTCGAGCAGGTCGAAGAGATGGACTCGATTCGCCTGTTCCGGCACGCTCCGGTCACGGGGATCTGGGGCGAGAATCTCCTCACCGGCTTCCAGTGCGGCGGGACGGAGCGCGCGGCCGGTGGCGCCACAGGGGGTGGCTCGGCAGCGGCGCCGTTCGACCGGGGACCGCAGGAATCGCACTGGGAGTGCCGGGCGCGGGCGATCGTGGTCGCGACGGGCTCGATCGAGCGGCCGCTCGTGTTCGAACACAACGATCGTCCGGGCGTGATGCAGGTCGACACGGCGATCCGGCTCGCGCGGACGTACGGCGTCCGGCCGGGCGCGGCCGCCGCGTTCAGCGTGGGCGACGACCTCGGGCTCGAAGCTGCGGTGGACCTGGCCGCGCTCGGCGTGGATGTGCGCGTCGTCGCCGATGCCCGGCACGAAGGGCACGACCCGGAGCTGGTGGACGCCCTGTCGGCGGCGGGGATCGACCTTCGGCCGGGCTGGGCCGCGAGTCGCGCGCGTGGGCGGGGCCGGGTGCGCGGCGTCGAACTGGCGGCCCGAGGGGCGAGCGGCTCTGCGGGCGGCGCGGCGAATACCCCGCTGCGCGTGGCGTGCGACGTGCTGGTGGCGAGCGCGGGGCGGCAGCCGGACATCGGGGTCCTCTCGTGCGCCGGCGCGCGGTTCCGCCACGGCGAGCGCACCCGGACCTTCGAGCTCGATCGCCTCCCGCCCGACGTGTTCGCCGCGGGCGGCGTCCTGCGGCTCACGGATCTCGAGGCGCTCACCCGTTCCGGGCGGATCGCGGGGCTCGAGGCCGCCGCGGCATGCGGCGCGAGCGTCGCGGGGGCGCTGACCCGGGAGCGCGCGCGGCTGGCCGACCTGCCGGGACCCGCCCGGGGCTCTTCGATCGTCCGCGGGCCGGCGGCCGGACGGCGTCTCGCCCCCGGCCGCAAGGCGTTCCTCGACTTCGACGAGGATGGCACGTGGAAGAACGCGGCCCAGTGCGCCGCCTACGGCCTCGACGTGCCCGAACTCGCGAAGCGCTACGGCAACTTCGGCCTCGGGCCGGGACAGTACCGGGTGCCGGGCCAGAACCTCGCCATGGCGATGGCCGAGATCGCCGGGCGGCCGGTCGGCAGCTTCGCCGCCACCACGGTGCGCCCGCCCGTCATCCCCCCTTCCCTCGCGACGCTCGCGGGCCCGAACCACGACGTCCACAAGCGGACTCCGCTCCACGACGACCAGGCCGCGCGGGGCGCCGTCTTCCGCCGCGCGGGGCCGTGGCTCAGGGCGCGCTACTTCAGCGAGGATCGGGAGTGCCTGGAGGAGATCCGCAACGTGCGTGAGAACGTGGGCCTCCTCGACAGTTCGCCGCTGGGGAAGTTCCGGATCTGGGGGCCCGACGCCGTGCGCGCCCTCCAGCGGGTCTACGTCTCCGACATGACGCGGGCCCGGACCGGCCGCTGCACGTATTCGGCGATGTGCAACGACACCGGCAACATCATCGACGACGGCGTCGTCGTGCGGACGGGTGAGGATGAGTTCTACTTCACGACGAGTTCGAACCGGGCGGGCGCCACGGTCGAGTGGCTCCGCTTCCACACGCGGTACGACGGGTGGGACTACAACCTCGTGAACCTCACCGACGCCCTCGCCTCCATCAACGTGGCCGGGCCGAACGCGCGGCGGGTGCTGGGGAAGATCACGGGCGCGGATCTGTCCGACGAAACATTCCCGTACCTCGGCTGCCGGGAGATCGAGGTGGGGGACGGCGTGGCGGCGCGGTGCCTGCGGCTCGGGTTCGTGGGCGAGCTGTCCTATGAACTGCACGTGCGCGCGAGTTACGCCCGGTACGTGTGGGACCTGTTGTGGGAGGCCGGGGCGGAGTACGGCATCCGCCCGTTCGGGCTCGAAGCGCAGAACTGCCTGCGGGCCGAGAAGGGACACGTGATCATCGGGACGGAGTCCGAGCAGCGCGTCACCCTCCTCGACATCGGCATGGGCTGGCTCTGGGACCGCGAGGACACGGCCTCCGGCAAGGTGGGCGCCGCTGCGCTGCGCCACTGCGAGGCGCAGTCCGGGCGGCTGAAGCTCGTCGGACTCCGGCTCGGCGACGCGGCGGAGTCCGATGCGGCGGACGGTGAGGCGGGCGCCGGGGCCGTTCGCAACGTCGCCCACCGGCCCGGGGACGGGGCGCTCGTCGTGGACGGGGACCGGATCGCCGGCTTCGTCTGCACGACGCGGCACAGCGAGACGCTGGGCTGGCAGTACGGGCTCGCCCTCGTCGAGGACCGGCTGGCGGAGCGGGGCCGTTCGCTCGACCTGTACGAGTCGCCGGACGGGCGGACCGTGCGTTCGACCGCGACCGTGGTGCCTCCCCACTTCTACGATCCGAAAGGCACGCGCCTGCGGATCGCCCCCGAAGGGCGCCCGCCCGGGTCGGGCGAGGCCTCATCGCAGCCGGCGCCCGCGGCCCATCGCCGGTCTCCGGTCCGCTTCGACGCCGCGCCCGCCCGCACCGAGCGCCGGGCCGGCTGGGACGTGGTGCTCGACTACGAATCCGGCCGCGCCCCCACCGACGCCCTGCGCCAGGCCTGCCTCGTCGACCTCAGCCACCGCGCGCGCTGGGACGTCCAGCACCGCGACATCCGGACCGTGCGGCCGTGCGGCCTCGACGTGCCGCGCATGCCGGGAGAAGTCGCGGTCCGCGACGGGCTGATGATCAACCGGATGAACGGCACCCAGGCCTCGATCTGGCACGTCGGCCCCGGCACGGCGCCCGCCATGCCGGACGGCCCGCACTACACGGACACCACCGACTCCCACTGCTGGCTCGCACTGTTGGGCAACTCCGTGCCGGAAGTGCTTGAGAGCGTCTCCGATCTCGACCTCTTCGACCCGGCGCGCGCCCGACCCTTCCTGACCCAGGGGCCCGTCCTCCACGTCCCCTGCCAGATCGTGACTTGGCGGGACGACGCCGTCCTCCTCACCTGCAGCCGGGGGTACGGACAGACCTTCGTCGAAGCACTCCTCGAATCGGCCCGCCACGCGGGCATGCGCCCTGCCGGCGAACGCGTCTTCACCGACTGGATTCGGGCGCTGGAGAGCTGAGACGTTCCCGCGGGAACGTCTTGGGCGCCTTTGGGGCTCTGCCGCCCAGCCCGAGGGCGGGGGAGTTCAGGCGGTGGCGGGGAGCTCCGGTGGCGGGGAACTCAGGTGGCGGCGAGGGCCCGGTCGAGATCCTCCTTCAGGTCGTCGGGGTGTTCGAGGCCGACGGACATGCGGAGCAGGTTCTCCGGAGCCCGGGTCGTCGCACCTTCGATGGACGCCCGGTGCTCGATGAGGGAGTGGGTCCCCCCGAGACTCGTGGCCCGGGCGATGATCTTCACGTGGGCCGCGACCGCGAACGCCTCTTCCCGGCCGCCCACCACGTCGAAGGACAGCATGCCGCCGAAGCCGGACATCTGGCGGGCGGCGAGCGCGTGCCCGGGATCGTCCTCAAGGCCCGGATAGTGGACCCGCTCGACGCGCGGGTGGGCGTCGAGGAAGCGGGCGAGCTCCAGGGCGTTGGCGCAGTGCATGGCCATGCGCGCGGCGAGGGATTCGAGGCCGCGCCTCGTGAGCCAGGCGTCGAAGGGCGAGGGTACGAGGCCGCCGTCCTTCTGGATCTTCCGCAACGCCGCGAGCGTGTTGCCCGGCTCGCGCACGATCACCGCGCCGCCGGTCACGTCGCTGTGGCCGCCGAAGTACTTGGTCGTGGAGTGCATGACGAGATCGACGCCGAGATCGAGCGGCCGCTGCAGGAGCGGCGTCGCCCACGTGTTGTCACAGCACGAGATCGCCCCGCCCTCCCGCGCGATGCCGGCGAGCGCCTCGATGTCGGAGATGCGGATGAGCGGGTTCGATGGCGTCTCCATCCACACGAGGCGGGTGTTCGGCCGCATGGCGGCCCGGACGGCGTCGAGGTCGGTCATGTCGACGAAGGTCGCCTCGATGCCGCGCTCGGCGAACGAATCCCGCAGGAGGACGCCGGTCCCGTAGTACGCGTCGTCCGCAGCGACGACGTGATCCCCCGGCGCGAGCGAGAAGATGACGGCGAACGTGGCCGCCATCCCCGAGGGGAATGCGATGGCTTCCGGCCCACCCTCCAGCGCGGCCAGCCCCGCCTCCAGCAAGGCTCGGTTCGGGTTCCCGCTGCGGGAGTAGTCGAACCCCCCGGGGTACGACCCGTCCTCCCCGCGCTCGAAGGTGGTCGAGAGCGTGATCGGGGGCGCGATCGCCCGGCTCGCCCCGTCCGGCTCCATGCCCGTCTTCACCGCCAGCGTTTCGATTCGCATTTCCGACCTTTCCCGGGGGTCCGGATCAGCGGCGACGGGGCCGCAGGGCACCGCCGAGGAGGACGCCGGCGGGGCCG